>NZ_JBEZGA010000010.1:0-244196 GCF_040649715.1 Micromonospora sp. NPDC048887
AGCTAAGCCCTCCAGCGCCGATGGTACTGCACTCGGGAGGGTGTGGGAGAGTAGGACACCGCCGGACAATCTTTCAATTCAGGGCCACCCCGCACAGGGTGGCCCTGAATTGCGTACTCCCCCGGAATCACCACGCCGGGCCGCCTCCGTCTCGTACCGTCGAGCCGGGACCGCCGACACACGTCGGCCCGCCCGCCGGCTCGGCGGCGCGAAACGTGACGTGCCGTACGCCGGGGCCGTGATGAGGTCCGACCGTACGGGGTACAGGAGTGGGCATGGAGATCGGAATCATCGGGTCAGGGCACATCGGGGGCACCCTCACCCGTCGTCTGCGTTCACTCGGTCACGACGTCGCGGTGGCCAACTCCCGCGGCCCACAGAGCCTGACCGACCTCGCCGCCGAGACCGGCGCCCGGGCCGTCTCCGTGGAGGAGGCCGTGCGGGATGCGGAACTGGTCGTCGTCGCGATCCCGCTGAAGGCGGTGCCGCAGCTCCCGGCGGCGCTTTTCGACGGCAAGCTGGTGGTCGACGCCAACAACTACTACCCCCAGCGCGACGGGGACATCCCCGAGCTGCTGGACCGCAGCCTCAGCTCCAGCCGCTGGACCGCCGACCACCTCAAGGGCGCGCGGGTGGTGAAGGTGTTCAACAACATCCAGGCCGCGCACCTGATGGACGAGGGCAAGCCGGCGGGTACGGCGGGCCGGATCGCGCTGCCGGTGGCCGGTGACGAGGCCGACGCCAAGCGGATCGTCATGGGGCTTGTGGACGAGCTGGGCTTCGACCCGGTCGACGCGGGCACTCTCGACGAGAGCTGGCGGCAGCAGCCGGACACGCCCGTCTACGGCACCGACCGCGACGCGGACGGCGTACGCGAAGGGCTGGCCGCGGCGCGGCCCTGAGAAGCATGAGAAGGCCCCGCCGGCGACATGCCGGCGGGGCCTTCTGCGTGAGCGGATCAGTCGTCGCCCGGCTTGGGGGCGCAGATGAAGCGGGGCTCGGCGTCGTAGCGCCAGCTGAACTTCTCCCGCTTGACCACCTTGCCGTCCTTCTTGATGACCCGGTACGCGTCCTGGGCGAACCCGACACTGCCGGCGGCGGCGATGCAGGTCGGCCCGGGCGTCAGGTAGACCGTCTTCGGCTGGGTGATGTCGCGGCGGGGGCCGTACTCGGTCTTCACACTGTCGTAGATCTTCGTGCTCCAGATCGAGACGGTGATCGAGCTGGACGTGTACGAGGTGTCGATCAGCACCCCGTAGGGCGTGTTGTTGCGGAACTTGAAGTCGAGCTGCGGCCAGTAGATGGTCGACTCGATCACCGCCGGGTAGCGGCTGAAGTAGAACGAGTGCGGCTTGTGCTCGACGTCCTCCAGCCCGGCGTAGTAGGTGGCGTTGAACAGCGTGGTGGTGAACTGGGAGACACCACCGCCGACACCCGGCACGAGTTTCCCGCCGACGATCGTCGGCGCGTCCTTGTATCCCTGGTCGTAGCCGCGTTCGCCGGTGTGCCCGTTGAGCGAGAACGTCTCGCCCGGCTTCACCAGCGCACCGTCCACGTCCTTCGCGGCCCGCACGATGTTCTGGCTGCGCGGCGAGGAGAGACCGCCGGTGAACTGGGTGGTGAAGCTCGACACCCGTTCCTTGATGCCGAGCTTCGCCAGTTCCGCCTCGGTCAGCTCGGGGGCGGCAGGCTTCAGCTCGGCGGTGACCGTACGGCCCTCGGTCTTCGGAAGCACCGCGAGCAGGGCCGGGCCGAGCGCGGCGGCGTCGACCTGGCGCCCGGCCTTGCTGGGCACCACCTTCGGCTTGCCGCCGCTGATGGTCAGGCCGGCGTCCTTCGGCTCCACCTCGAGCTTCGTGAGCCGGTCGCCGAGCGCGGCACGCAGCCGCTTGACGTCGACCTTCGGGGTGAGCGTGCCCGCGTCGTCGGCGGAGAAGCGCAGCGACCGGGCGATGGCGGCGGGCGGGATGGTGACCGAGCCGCCGTCGGTGGTGAGCGTGACAGGCGCGGCCACCGCGGGCCGGGCCAGCTCGGCGACGAGGCGATCCACCTCCTCGCGGGTGGTGGCCGGCCACTTCTCGACCAGCGGCACGGTGACCGGCTCGGCGGCCAGCCAGCCGGCCTTCACCACGGCGGTGGCCCCGTCCGTGTCGATCGTCAGCGCCGGCTTCGGGTAGACCGGCTTCGGTGTGGTGCCGGTCCAGATGATCGCCGGCATGGTCATCTCACGCCCCTGCGGGCCCATCACCTTGCGCAGGGCCGCCCCCAGCTTGGCCTGGTCGACGGTGACCACCGGCTCGACCGTACGGGAGCCGACGAGCCGGCTCACCGCGTGCGCGTCGGCCTCGGCCGCCGCTGCCACTGTCGCGTCCACGTCGATGGCGAGCCCCACGTCGGAGGGCTTCAGTTCGGCCTTGTTCTCACCCACAGTGACCGCGAGCGGGGCGTTGAGCTTCTCGGCCCGGCGTTCCAGCTCGGCGCGCAGCGTCTGGGCCGCCTCCGCGCGGCTGCGCCCGCCCAGCTCGGTGCCGAGCACCGTGGTGCCGCGGGGCACGTCACCGGCGTACGCGTAGGCGCCAAGGCCGACGCCGCCCGCCAGGACGGCCGCGACGATCCCCCCGGCCAGCAGCAGCCGGGTCCGTCGCGAGCGTGTGGGCTTGGCCGCGTCGCCCCCGGGCGGTGTGGCGACCGGCTCGATCTCGACGCCGGGCCAGCTCACCGCCGCCACCTTGATGGTGGGTCGGTCGTCGGCAGCCGGCATCTTCTCGCCGTACATCGTCACTGCAACCTCGATCGGAAGTACACGCGGGGACCGCTTCCCCCACGGGAGACACCTACGGTAACCAACGCTCGGGCCCACCGGGAGTGTCCGGCCCGGAGGTCGTGTCGGGTGACCGCCGGTGTCGCACCGATCACCCGTTTCGGGGTCGCGCCGCGGTGGGCAGCGTCGCACGGACAGCGGCGGGCGGAGGTCCGGCCGTGCGCCGGCGCGCCGGTACGGCCATCAGCGCCGTGGTGACCGCGGCAGTGACGAGGGCCGCGACGACCAGGCCGCCGACGGTGCGCGGGCGCACGGCGGCGGCGACAGTCACCAGCGCGGCGGTGCCCAACCACAGCGGTGCCGCCGCCCACCTGACGCCCCCGGCGAGACGGTCGTTGAGCAGCACGAACGTGACCGCGTAGAGCGCGCCGACGGCGGCGAACAGCGGCGCGTACCGGCCCAGCGCCGTGTAGTCGGGTCCGCCGACGAGCCGGAAGGCCAGCCCGCCGGCCATCGCCGACGCGCCCACCAGGACCAGACCGCAGGCGCCGGTCACCGCGAGCGCGACGGTGCGGCTGCGGCGGTCCCCTCGGGCCAGGCGCGGCAGGGCCAGGACGGCGGCGACCTGCGGCGCCCAGAGCGCGCCCTTGGTCAGGACAGTCCCCACCGAGTACGCGCCGGAGCCCGAGGGCGGCAACAGCTGGCGGGCCAGCAGCAGGTCGGCGTAGGAGACGACGAGCATCGCCAGCGTCGCCCCGCATCCGGCGGTCACCTGCGCGACGGTCAGGCGCGGGGCGGCAGAGGGACGCCGGGGCGTGCCGGTGAGCCAGGCCAGCGCCGGGGGCGCCAGCGCGGCGGTGAGCGCCCCGGCGCCGAGCGCGCCGGTCAGGCCCGCGCCGAGCAGCAGCCCGACGATCACCCCGCCGTAGCGGGCGGCGGCGAGCAGCGCCATCGCGGTGGCGAGCCGCAGGAAGCGCTGGCCGCCCTGCAGCTCGCCGAGCGAGCGCGACGAGAGCACCACCGAGGCCGTGGTGACGGCCAGCAGCGCGGGCACCACGACCGGCAGGTCCAGCGCGGCGACCAGCACCGGCGTCGCCAGCACCAGCGCGCCCGCGCACAGGGCGGCGGTCAGCACGGTGAGCCGCCGGGTGTCGGACGGGCCGTGCCGGGCGTGGTGCACGGCAACGGCGAGTTGCAGGCCGAGCCCGGGCACACCGGCGATGGCGACCAGCCCGAGGGCGGTGGCGAGCGCGCCGAGGTCGTCCGCGTCGAGCTTGCGGGCGGCGAGGACCGGCACCAGGTAGGCCAGGCCGTTCACCAGGACACCGGCGAGGGTGACGGCGACGCCCGCCGCGCCCAGCCCGCTCCGGCGGCCGTCCGCCGGCTCGGGCGCGGGGTCCGGCCGCCCGTCGCTCACGTGATCTCCGAGACGCGGGACACCGGGGCGGCGTCCGGCGCCGGTCGCCCGTCCGGCTCGGCGCGATCGTCGCGGTCCGCCTCCCGATCCGGAACCGGCGCGGCGTCGTGTTCCGGCTCGCGGGGTGCCGGCACGGCCGGGGTCGCCGCCGGGCGGATCCGGCGTACGGGCCGCCGCCGGGCGGTGGTGGAGAGCCAGAGCGCGCCGAGGGCGGCGACCGTCACGAGCTGCGGCAGCGCGTCGGTGTGCCGGTCGGCCGACTCCAGGTAGATCCATCCGGCGAGCACCACGAGCGCCCCGGGAAGCCACGTCTCGGCGGCCCGGACGAGCCGCCTGACCCGCCGGGGGTCGCTGCCCCAGGGCAGGCGACGCGGTCCGGGTACGGCGAGCATGAAGCCCGCCGCGACCAGCAGGCCGCCGAGCAGGCCGCTGTGGAGCACGAGCGCGGCGGCGCCGACGGCGAGCAGCGGCAGCGAGCGGGTGAGCCGGCGCCGGGTAGCCGGCACGGCGGCGACCGCGCGATCCCCGGCGGGGCGGCGATCAGGCAGCACCGCGAGCAGGACCACCACCACCAGCAGGACGCCGCCGAGCAGCAGGCCCATCCGGTACGGGGTGTCCGGCGTGAAGCGCAGCACCACCTCCCCGGAGACACCCGCGGGCAGGATCCAGCCCTGCTGCCAGCCGTCCACCACGAGCGGGGTGAGCGTCTTCCCGCCGATGGTGGCCTGCCAGCCGGTGTTCGTGTTCTCCCGGACCGCGAGCACCCGGTCGCCGGAGTGCTCGGCCACGCGTACCCGCCGCTCGGTGGCCGACCAGGAACGCACCTCGATGTCGCCGGCGGTGGCCGCCGCGGCGGGCGTCGCGGTCCGTGGCGTCAGCGCGACCCGGGTGGCGGTGGCGAGCGTGCTCGCGGTGGTGACGACGCGGTGCTCCCCGCTGCCCAGGTCGAGCTGCTTGGGCGTGGTCCGGCCGCAGGCCGTCACCGGCATCTCGCGTAGTTCCAGCAGGTCACGGACCGTGCCGGTGAGCGTGGTGGTGATCCGGGACGGGCCGACCTGAAGCGTCGGACCCGAGCCGCAGGCCAGCTTCAGCGGCGTTTCCGGACGGGGTGCGACTGTGGTGCCGAGGGGCAGCACCGTCACCTCGCCGACGGCGATGGGCAGTGGCTCGGGCAGCCGCAGGCCGTACGGGTCGGTGCTGGTGGCGGACGGCTTGTCCAGGAACTGGATGGTGATCGAGTCGGTTCGCATCGGCGGGTCGAGCGTGAGCACACCGTCGTTCGTGAGCAGGTTGCTGCGGAACCCGTCGTTGCCGACCACCCGTACGCTGCCGAGCCGGGTGGCGGCGGTCCCCTCCTCGACGGTGAACCGGATCCGGCTGATGACCTGCGGTTCGAGCCAGGTGAGGCGCAGGATCGGCGCCTCGTCGTTGAGCGCCGGTGACCAGCTCGTGGCCGGGTTGCCGTCGAGGACCGCGCCGGGCCGGCCGGCCGGGTCGGGTACCGCCGTCGACGACGCGGTGACCTGCGGCGCGAGGCGCAGCGGCTGGGCCTCGGCGACCAGCTTGTCCAGGGCGGCGTTCAGTTCGGGGCCGGGTGTCGGCCGCGCCCACAGCTTCGCGTCGTACGTCCCGGCAACCGGCAGGGTGAAGGTGCGGTCGATGGTGGAGGCGTCCTCCGAGCCGCGGACCGCGTCGGTGGAGCAGCGCGGGCGGCCGTCGACGGTGAAGCAGGCGGGCGTGGTCGGGGCCGCCGACACGACGACGCCGGCCGGCTGGTCGGTGGCGGGTGCGGCGGGCAGTTGGAGGGTCCGGCTGGTCTGGATGCCGGGGATCTTGATCTCGGTGATGCCGACCGTCTTGTCGCCGAACGGGCGCAGGTCGAACGCGGCGTCGACGGAGACCTCGACCTTGCGGGTGGCGTGCACGCCCTGCAGCTCGAAGACCATGTGGTCGCCGAACTGCTCGACGGTGCGGCTCTCGTACCCGGCGGTCACGGTGACCGTGGTGGGCAGGGCGTCGGCCTTCAGGTCGAACCACACCTCCACCCGGGTGACCCGGGTCGGGTTCGCCAGGTTCACCTCGATCCACTGCCTGTCGCTGCGGGAGTGCGGCGCCGACCGCCAGGACGTGGTGGTGTTCCCGTCCATCGCCGCGTACGGCTGGTATTCGGGCCGGGTGCCGCCGGTGGCGTCGATCTGGGAGCGGGCGGTCGAGGCGCGGATCCCGCTGATGCCCTCGAAGCGGGCGACAGTCGACCACTCCGGCCCCCAGTCGGGCAGGTAGTCGTGCGCGGGCGCGGACACCGCGAAGGTGTCGTCGGCGGTGAGTGTCTGCGAGGAGTTGTCGCGCAGCCGGCCGAACGACACGTCGCGCCGGCGCAGCCCGTCGGTCAGCACGACCCGCCCGGTGGACTCGCCGGCCTTCGCGTCGCCGGCCAGGACCGTGGGCGCGGGGCCGAGCTGGCCCGAGGCGGCCAGGTCGAGCAGCGACTCGGGACCGCCGACGACAGTGGTCACGTCGTCGCGGTCGTACGCGACCACCGGCTGGACGGGCCGGTCCACCCGGTACACCTCAAGTGCCCGTCCGGGCACGTCCAGGCCCTGGTCGCGGAACTCGTCGGGGGTGTCGGAGCCGCCGCGTACCGGGCCGAAGGACGCGACGCGGCTCAGGCCGGGCGAGCGTTCCAGCGCCTGCCGGACGACCGCCGGGCGGGCCGTGTCCGAGCGGCCGTGGTCGAGGTCGGCGCGGAACAGGACGTGGCTGATCCCGGAGCGGGCGAGCAGGTCGGCCAGGCCGGCCGAACCGGCGCCGGTGGCGAGCGTCGACTCGATCGCGTCCAGCAGCCGGATCGTGGCGGGCGGGGTGAACGGGATGGCGTTGCGCACCGCCCACCGACTGTCCAGCAGCGGCTGGGCGATCTCGTCGGTGGTGCTGCCCCAGTCGTACGCGGGGAAGCGCGCGCCGGGGACGACGAGCACCCGCCCACGGCCGGTGTTCGCGTCCAGCCAGTCGGTGGCCTCGTGCCAGTAGCCGGGCACGTCCTTCACCGCGCCCGGCGTGGCGAGGCCACCGGCGAGCGCCGGTGAGGCGACGCCCGCGACCGCGACCATGGCTGTGCCGGCGGTGAGCCAGGCGCGGGCCGTGGCCCGGCCACGGCGTTGCTCGGGGGCGGTCCGGGCGGCGCGTACCGCGAGGCTGACCAGGTGGGCCAGGCCGAGCGCCAGCGGCAGGCGGAGCAGCACGTCGAACTTGTGCACGTTGCGCAGCGGGGCGCCGATGCCGTCGAGGAACTGCTGCTGCGGCCCGGCGAGGATGTTCGGCAGGTCGCCAGTGTGCCCGAGGCCGACGAGCGCGACGCCGAGCAGCAGGCCGGTGATGAGGAACCGGCGGTGCGGCATTCCGCGCCGGGACAGGCCGAGCACCCCGAGCGCGGCGACCGCCAGGGTGGCCACGACGAGCAGCGTGTCGTTCGCCAGCCGGGCGCCGGCCGGGATGGTCGCGCCGAACGGGGAGGCCAGGTAGGCGACCCAGTAGGACGTGCCGCGCAGCGTGGTCACCCCGTCGGTGACGCTCGTGGTGTTGCGGGCGGTCTCGATGTAGTCCAGGAAGGGCGGGCTGTAGCGGCCGAGCACCAGCAGCGGGATCAGCCACCACGCGGTGGCCAGGGCGACCGCCCCGCACCAGGCCGCGAGGGCGGTGACGCGGCGGCGCAGCGGTTTGAGCGTGGCGAGCCAGAGCAGGGCGAGCGGCACCACGGCGGCGACGGCGGTGGCGTTGACACCGCCCGCGCAGGCGACGGCCACCGCCGATCCGGCGACCGCGCGGCGCAGCCGGGCGCCCCGGGCGAGGCCCACGAGCGGGATGAGCACCCACGGCGCGACGGCGCTGGGCCAGGACTCCACCGACGACCAGCCGAGCTGGGTGAGGATGCGCGGGGACAACGCGAACGCGACACCGGCGATCATCCGGCCGGCGGGGCTGCCGATGCCGAGCCGGCCCGCCAGCCGCACCACACCGAGGTACGCGACGCAGAACAGCAGCGCCCACCAGAGCCGCTGGACGATCCACGGCGCGACACCCAGTTCCGTCCCGAGCAGGAAGAACGGGCCCATCGGCCAGAGATATCCGTACGCCTGGTTCTGGAGCTGCCCGAACGTGCCGGTGGGATCCCACAGGTGCAGCGAGCGCAGCAGCCACCCGGCCGGATTGACGTTCAGGTCGACCTTGGTGTCCGGGACCACCTGCCCGGGCGCCTGCTGGAAGGCGAGGGCGGTGAGTGCGAGACAGATCGTCAGGTGCCGGAACCGCCGTGCCGTCTGCCGGGCACGGCCGGTCTCCCGGACGGGGGCATCCGTCCCCGTCGGCGGCGTTGTCGTCCCGTCCGCCCGCATTTTCGGCTCCTGTCTCCGCCGGCCGTACGCGTACCCGCACATGACGCGTGTCGCGCGACGTTATCCGGAACCGGCCCGCAGCGGCGACCGGGGGCCGGTGCTGGGCGTTATCGGCGGAACGGCCGTCCCCACGGCAGGTAAGCGTGTGGCAGGCTGCCGACCATGTCAATGCCACAAGCAGCGGCCGAGACGCGTCCGGCAGCCGTCGGCGCGGAGGACGACGGACCCGGACCGATCGGTCGCTGGATAGCCGCCGACCGCGTCCGCGCGGTCGCGATCGCCCTCATCGTCGTGTCCGTCGCGTCGCGCGCCGGGCTGGCCGCCCGTGGCTGGTTCTCGCAGGACGAGTTCGTCATCGCCGCGCAGGTGCTGGACACCCGGCTGGACCCGGACTACCTCCTGGGCACCTTCAACAACCACCTCATGCCGGCCGGGCTGGCGGTCGCGTGGCTGATGGTCCGGGCGGCCGGTTTCGCCGGGTGGCCGTGGATCCTGCTGCTGGCGGCCGGGCAGGCGGCGGTCGGGATCGCCCTGTACCGGCTGCTCCGTGACCTGCTGCGGCCCGGCTGGGGGCTGCTGGTCCCGCTGAGCCTGTTCCTGTTCAGCCCGCTGACGCTCGAGGTGTCGTCGCTGTGGCTGGTCGGGCTGCTCGTGCTGCCGCCGCAGCTGGCGCTTGTCCTGGCGGTGGCGGCCCAGGTCCGGTACGTGCGCACCGGGCGGAAGCGGCACCTCGTCCTGGTCGCGCTCTGGGTCGTGTTCGGCCTGCTCTTCGACACCAAGGCGCTGCTGATCGTGCCGCTGCTGTTCCTGCTGACCGCGTTCCTGTTCACCAAGGGACGCGCGTGGCGCAGCCTCGTGAACACTGTCGTGCGGTTCTGGCCGGCGTGGCTGATGCTCACCGCGCTGTCCGGTGCGTACCTGGCGTACTACCTGACCCGCCCGGCCCGGGGGCTGGACGAGCCCACCTCGGTCGGGCAGGTCTTCACCTTCCTCGGCGACCTGATCGGCGACACGGTGGTGCCGGGCCTGCTCGGCGGGCCGTGGCGCTGGACGTACGCCGGTGACGGGCCGCCGCTGTCCGACCCGTACGACATCGCGAAGTGGCTGTCCTGGGCGGTGCTCGCGGCGCTGATCGTGGTCACCGTGCGGCGGCGGCCGTCCGCCGGGCGGGCCTGGCTGCTGCTCGCCTGCTACCTGGGCCTGGTCGCGGCGCTGTTCGCGGTGACCCGGCTCGGCGGGCCGCTCGGGCCGCTGGTCGGCGTCGTCCCCCGGTACGTCGCGGACGTGGTGCTGGTGGCCGCGATCTGCGTCGGGGTGGCGCTGCTCGGGATGAAGGACAGCGACGAGGACGACGTCTCCGCGTGGCCGCTGCCGACGGTGCTGCGGGAGCCGGGGGCCTTCGCGGTCGGTCTGGTCTCCATGGTGGTGCTGCTGGCCACCATCGGCGTGGGCACGCTGTGGAGCACCGCGCGCTTCGGCGACAACTGGAGCACCAAGCACGGGCGGGACTACCTGGCCACGACGCAGGCCGAGCTGGCCGCAGCGCCGCCGGGCACCGTCTTCTTCGACACCACCGTGCCGGACCGGGTGGTGGCCGGGTACTTCTGGCCGGACAATCTCCAGTCCCACTTCTTCCGGCCGGCGCCGCGCAAGCCGACGTTCGTGACGATGAGCGAGAAGCCGTCGACGTTCGACGAGAACGGCCGGATCCGTCCGGTCGTGGTCGAGGGGCGCAAGGTCGCGCCCGGGCCCGTGGAGGGCTGCGGGCACCTGGCCGAGGGCGGCCGGACCGTCCGGATCCCGATGGACGGCTACCTGGTGGAGTGGCCGTACGTGGTGCACTTCGGCTACGTCGGCTCCGGCGACTCGACAGCGGTGTTCAACCTCGGCGACGCCACCCGCGAGATCACGCTGAAGAGCGGGCTGAACGACGTGTTCTTCATGCTGGAGGGCGCCGGGTCCGCCGTCGAGCTGACGGTGAACACCCCCGGGGTCAGGTTGTGCACCAACCTCATCACCATCGGCAAGGCGGTGCCGAAGCCGCAATGACCGGACGTACCGCCGAGGGCGGCGGCCCCGCGGTCCGGCGGTGGCGGGAGTCGCTTCCGCTGTACCTCGTGGCGGTCGCCGCCACCGCGTTGATCCTGGCCCCGCTCGCGGCGCCGGGCTACGCGCTGCGGTACGACATGGTGTTCGTGCCCCGGCAGCCGCTGAGCTGGGATCTGGTGGCCCCGGCGCAGAGCCTGCCCCGGGCGGTGCCGATGGACGCGCTGGTCTCGCTGGTGACCCAGCTCGTGCCGGGCTGGGTGGTGCAGCGGGTGGCGCTGGCCGGGGCGGTCCTGTTCGCCGCGGTGGGCGCCGGACGGCTGGTGCCGACCGAGCGGCGTGCGGTGCGACTCGTCGCCGCCGTGGCGTACGCGTGGACGCCGTACCTGGCCGAGCGGCTGCTGATCGGCCAGTGGGGGCTGCTGCTGGCGTACGCCGCACTGCCCTGGCTGGCGCGGGCGGCGCTGAACCTGCGGGCGGGCCGCGACGGCGCGCTCGCCCGGGTGGTGCTGCTCGCCGCGCCCGCCGCGATCACCCCGACCGGCGGCCTGATCGCGCTGGCGACGGTGCTGGTGCTGGCGGCGGATCGCCGGCTCCGGCGGTCGGCGCTTGCGGTGGGCGGTGTCGCGCTGCTGAACGCTCCGTGGATCGTGGCGGCCCTGGTCACCGGCGCGGGCGGCACGTCCGATCCGGCCGGCGTGGCGGCGTTCGCGGCGCGCGCGGAGAACTGGGCCGGCCCGCTGGTGGCGCTCGCGGGCACCGGCGGCATCTGGAGCGCGCAGGCCACCCCGTCCAGCCGGTCCGCCGCGCTGGCTCCGCTGGCGACAGTGGTGCTCGTGGTCCTGGCCGTGGTGGGCGCCGGCCTGTTGCGACGCCGGCTGCCGGCGGGCGCGGCGGTACGGCTGGGTGTGCTGGCCGGTGGCGGGTACCTGCTGGCCGCCCTCGCCGTGCTGCCCGGTGGGCAGGGCGCGTTGAGCTGGGCGGTGGCGCACGTGCCGGGGGCGGGGCTGCTCCGCGACGGGCAGAAGTTCCTCGCGCCGTACGCCCTCGTGCTGGTGGTGTGCGCGGCGCTGGGCGCCGAGCGACTGGTGGCCCGGATCGACCGGGAGGTCGGCGGGATCGTGCTGGCCGGGCTGCTGCTCCTGCCGGTGGCCGCGATGCCGGACCTGGCGTTCGGCGGGGCCGGCCGGATCAGTCCGGTGCGTTACCCGGCGGACTGGCGGGCGGTCGCCGAGCGCCTGCCCGACGACCCGGGTGAGGTCCTCGCGCTGCCGCTGACCGCCTACCGGGCCTATCCGTGGAACCCGGGCCGGGTGGTGCTGGACCCGGCGCCCCGCTACCTGCCCGGAACCGTGCTCACCGACGACACGCTGGTGGTCGACGACGTCGCGGTGGCCGGGGAGAATCCGCGGCTGCGCGAGGTGCGCCGGATGCTCGCCGAGGGGCGGCCGGTCTCGGCCACCGGGGTGGGCTGGGTGGTGGTGCAGCACGGCACGCCGAGCACAGTGGACCCGGCCGTGCTGGCCGGTCTCGACCTCCGGTACGAGGGGGAGTCGCTGAGCCTCTACCGGAACCCGGCCGCGTCGGGCGCGCCGCAGCGGGCCGGGGCGGGCCGCTGGCTTGTCGTGTTCGTGTGCGGAACTGCCGTTCTGGCGGTCATGGCTGCCGCCTTTTCGACCCTACGCCGGCGAGCTACTGCGTGGTAACGTCCGCTCGCACGTCTCACCACTGGAGGAATGGCATGCGTAGAGCTTTGACCCTTGTCGTGTCCGGCCTGGTGGCGGCGTTGCTGGGGATCCTGGCCCTCGGCGGGATCTCGGCCGCCGCGACCGCCACGGCGGAGGAGGCCGCGTCCGAGGCTCGCAGCGCCTCGGAGGCGGCCAAGCGGGCCGGGAAGCAGGACCCGTACGCCCCTGAGGTCTACGGCAACAGGTAGGACGGATCGCCCCGCCGCTGCACCCGGCGGGGCGAGTCCGCGGTCTCCAGCAGGGTCGCGAAGCGTTCCCCCGCCACCGGCCACGTGAAGTTCGCCGCGTGCCGCCGGGCCTGGGCGCCCATCTCCTGACGCATCTCGTCGTCGTGCAGCAGCGTGCGCACCTTGGCCAGGTAGTCGTCGATGTCGTCGGCCAGCAGGCCGGTACGCCCGTCGACCACCGCCTCCGCGACGCCGCCCGCCTCCCGGAACGCCACTGTCGGCGTGCCCGCCGCGCCGGCCTCCACGATCGTCAGCCCCCAGCCCTCCTTCAGCGACGGCGTCAGGGCGACCCAGGCCGAGGCGAGCAGCGCGGCCTTCTCCTCCTCCGTGACGAAGCCCCGGAAGTCGACCCGGTCGGTGATGTCCAGCTCGGCGGCGACCTCGCGCAGGTGCGACTCCCACCAGCCCTGCCCGGCGACCACCAGCCGCAGCTGGGGCAGCTCGTCGGCGAGCGCCGCGACCGCGCGCAGCGCCACCTCCACCCGCTTGTGCGGCACCAGGCGGTTGAGCGTCACGAGCAGCGGGAACGGGGCGCGCTCGGCGTCGGTGCGGGGCATCTCCGGCGTGCCGTTGTAGACCACCGAGACCTGCTCCGGCGGTACGCCGAGGGTGCCGAGTTCACGCCGGGTCGCCTCGGACACGGTGACGTACCGGCACCGCCGGTAGACGCGTACCGCGAGCGACGACTCGACCCACCAGCCGAACCGGGCGGCCCATTTCGGCAGGACCACCGGCCACTGCTCGCGGTGCACGTGGTGGATCAGCTTGACCACCGGGCGCCGGGCCCAGAGGGGCGCGAGGAACGGCAGGCCGTTGCAGACGTCGACCAGGATGTCCGGCCGGCCGCCCCGGCGTGCGGCGAGCGGGCCCAGGCCGACTGCTCCGGCCAGGTAGCAGAGCGCCGCCCACAGGTAGACGGTGTGCCGGCCGCCGCGCCGGATGAATCGGATGCCCGCCTCGTTGACCTCGTCGGCGGGAGCCTCGCGGTGCGCCGCGCAGAACAGGGTGGCGCGGAATCCGCGCGACACCAGCTCGGCGGCGATCCGTTCCACGTACACCTCGGAACCGCCGCCCTCGGGGTTGCGAGTGTCTCGCCAGTTGAGGAACAGCACGTGTCCGGGCATGCCGAAGCGACGCTCCACGCGAACCCTACTCTCAAGTAATTTAGCGGTGCGCGTCACATTAAGGGCTGGGCTCCCCGCCCGGCAATGCCCCGACCGGCGGCGTTGGGCCGACGGCCGTCGTCAGGTCACCTGACGTGATCGAGGAGTTACTGTCAGGCCGGTGCCGCGACGTCCGGATTGGTGGCGGCGACGGCTGGCGTCTCCGGTGCCGGCCCGCGTCCGGCCGGCCGGCGGCGGCGCTGCGTGCCGAGCGTCTGGAGAGGGCGCTCGACGCCGTAGTAGCTGAGCGCGGCGTACACCAGGCCGAAGAGCATGGTCAGGGCGAAGGTGCTGAGGAACCCGCCGGTGAACAGCGGTCGGTCGTCGAGCAGGTAGATCAGCTCGATGACCAGCGGGTGCCACAGGAACAGCCCGTACGACACGAGGCCCATCCACCGTGCCGACCCGCTGCTGAAGACCTCCTTGGCCCGGGTCCGCCCGCCGAACGCCACCGGGATCGTGATGAGGACGGCGATCAGGAGGTAGAGCGCCATCTTGGTGCCGAACTCGACGGCGGTCGGGCTGGTCAGGTCGCGCGGCCCGGCGATCGGCGTCGTCGCGATCGCCATCACCGCGACCGCCGCCCCCCAGCAGGCGAGCGGCGCCGAGGCGAGGTCGTCGAGCAGGCGGAAGGCGGCCGGCGCGGTGCCGGTACGCAGGGCCACGTGCGCCGCGGCCAGCGCCATGCCGCCGCCGAACCAGGCGCCGTACGACGGGAACCACATCGTGTGCAGCGCCCCGTCGAGCCAGCCGGCGCCCATCATGGCGACCCACGCGACGGTCAGCAGCGCGCCGGAGGAGGCGAGCAGGACGGTGCGGACGGGACGCCAGGTCCGGCCCACGGCGAGCACCGCGAGCAGCGGCAGGAGCAGGTAGAACACGACCTCGGTGGCGAGGCTCCAGGTCTGGCTGAGGCCGTGCCGGAGCTGGCCCGGGCCGTAGATCTGGGTGAGCGTGAGATGGCGCAGCCAGTCACCGGCCGACACCGGGTGGTTGCCGGGCAGGACGACGAAGCAGACCACCACCGCAAGCCAGTACGCGGGCAGGATCCGCCACGCGCGGCGCCAGAAGTACCGCTTGGTGCGGGGCCGGGGGCGCCCGGTCGCGACGGTGAGCGCCCACGGGCGGAACAGCAGGAAACCGGAGAGCACGAAGAAGATCGCGACGCCCACGTCCAGGCGCGCCAACCAGCCGCCCCACGCGGTGTTCATGGTGACGGCGGTCTGGAAGCCGACGTGGTGGCCGACGACCGCCACCGCGCCGATCGCTCGCAGCGCGTCGAGGGCGGGAAGGCGGCCGGTCACCGCAGGCTCCGGCGTTGTTGGCGTGGTGGCTGTGGACATCTGGACATCCAGGGGGTCGCTTTTGCAGGTGACTGGGGAGTAACCTCCCGCCAATGCTAAGGATCGGGTGCCCCGGACGACAGACCGTAGGGCGGCAGGTTACAGGAGGATGAGTGAAGCTTCGCGTGGGCGCCGCGCTCTTCGGGCTAGGTGTCTTGTTGCTGGTCTTCGCGGCTGGGCTGCCGTTCTACGTGGCCCCCGCCGTGACCAAGCTGCCCTATGACCTGGAACCAACGACGTCCGTCGCCGAGGCGAAGGGCGCGAAGTTCCTACAGATCAAGTCGGAGAACGGCGCGGTAAGCATCGACGTGCCGCAGGCCGATCTCGTGTCCAGCATCGAGGTCATCCCGCAGCCGGAGGACACCAAGGACCGCGTGCCCAAGGAGCTGAAGGGCGACGCGGTCATCTGGAACGTCTACCAGACGGTCAAGCGCAGCGACAACCAGGACGTGATCAGCCAGTACAGCACCGAGCTGGCGCTGTACCGGATCTCGGGTGCGGCGGCGCCGTGGGACGAGCAGTGGCTCAACGAGTCCGGGGCGGAGCAGGCCCCGGTCGGCAACGTGCGTTACTCCGGCCAGATCTACAAGTTCCCGTTCGGCACCGGCAAGCGTGACTACCAGGTGTTCGACCGCGACCTGAAGAAGACGTACCCGGCGCGGTTCACCGGTACGGAGAAGATCAAGGGCGTCGAGACGTACCGCTTCGTGCAGCGGATCGAGAACGAGCCGCTGAACACCCCGGCGGACAGCGTCAAGACCCTGCTGGGCAAGTTCGCGCCCAGCGCGACCAGTGGGCAGGTCGTCTACAGCAACACCCGGACGCTCTGGGTCGACCCGGTGACCGGCGCCTACATCAAGGTGCGTGAGCAGCAGTACAAGGAGCTGCGCCCGGACACCGGCACCCCGACCGTGCTGCTGGACGCGGACTTCAACTACAACGACGCCACGATCAGCCGCAGCGTCGAGACGGTGAAGGACAACCGTTTCAAGATCGGCATGATCAGCCTCTGGGGCCCGATCATCGCCGGTGTGCTCGGCCTGATCGCCCTCATCGCGGGCGTGTGGCTGGTGACGCGGCCCAAGAGCGACGGCAGCGCCCGGCACCGGGCGGACCCGCCGACCTCCGACCCGACGGCGACGCGGGTGGACCAGCAGCCCGTGGGTGGCCCGCTCGACGACGAGATCCCGCCGGCGTCGACGAACTGGCGGTCCGACGAGGTGCCGGCCCAGCGTTCGGGCGCCGGCGACGTGGAGCGCCGCTGACCGGTACGCCGGAAGCACGACGGAGGGGTGGGCCGCACAGCGGCCCACCCCTCCGTCGTGGAGATCTCCCATGCGGGCGAAGCTACTTTACATTTGTTACTCGATTGTAACTGGCGGATGTCCGGTAACTTTCCGTCGCTTTCACCATCATCTATGCCGGTTTTGAGACGAGATGCCGCCCTGGGCATCCCGCCTGGGCTGGCGTTTCGTGACACCGGGTCACCTCGCACTCCCGCCCTCGTATTACCGCCCGGTAATCGGGGGGTTGTGAGCTACACCGCATCGGGTGCACGATCAGGCTCGATCGTTACCCGTCGGTAACAGAGGGGCGGGTCCAGCGCGTGCCACCGGTTCCCCACCGGCCGCCGCGCACATTCGTTCGAGGAGGAACCCGTGCAGAATCGGCTCGACAACCAGGGTCGTACCCGGTGGCGGCGCTTCGCCGCCATGATCGTGCCCACCACGGCCGCCGCCGGTGCCATCCTGTTCGGCATGTCGACCGGCGCCATCGCCTCCGACATCACCGTGTCCGGGCAGACGTTCAAGATCGGCGCCGACCGCCTGGAGGGTGAGGGCTTCAAGCAGTACGGCGGCATCGTCCGCGAGAAGGGCGAGAACGGCAAGGCCGGCGCGACGCACCCGGTCGCGATGGCCGAGATCAGCAGCGCCGAGCTGTACAAGCTCTGCCAGTCCGTCCGCGCCGACCTGCCCGGCCTGCCGGTGGTGCTCACCATCAACGCCGGTGACGGCAAGGACCCGGCCCGGGCCAAGGACCTCGTGATCGCGATGGACTCGCTCGAGGGCAACGCGACCTTCACGAACATCCAGATCGGCCGCGACGCCAGCGACCTCAACCCGACGGCGCAGCGGGGCTCCTTCGGCCAGAACTCCGACCGGGTGACCATCCGCGACCTGAAGCAGGTCTCCCGCTACACCACCTCCTCGACGTTCAACCTGGTCGGGCTCCGGCTCAAGGTCAACGTGGGTGACGACGCCAAGGGCAAGGAGTGCTTCTGAGCTGAGCACGGCCCGCGGTGGCCGACCACCGCGGGCCCGCCCCACCGTTCCCGTTCCCGCTCCGCCAGGAGGAGTACGTGACAACCGTCGACCCGTCCCACACCCGGACCGGCACCGCGGCCCGGGCGTGGCGGACCTTCCGCCGCTGGCAGCGGAGCCGGCCGTTCTGGGGTGGCCTGTTCATCATCCTGGCCGGGGTGGAGATGCTCGCCTCAACCCGGTTGACCCTCAACGGCCTGAGCTTCAGCAGCGGAGCCACCGGCCTGCTCGCCCTGCTGATCCCGGCCATCCTGGTGACCTGCGGCGTGCTGCTCTGGCTCAGCCCGGCGCAGCGGCTGTTCTACTCGATCGTCGCCGCGATCACCACCATCTACTCGCTGATCGGGCTCAACCTCGGCGGCTTCTTCCTCGGCCTGCTGTTCGGCATCGTGGGCAGCGCCCTCGCCTTCGCCTGGGTGCCGGCCCGTCCGGCCGCCCCCGGCGCGGAGGAGTCCGCCGCCAGCGCGGAGGAGTCCGCCGCCGAGACCGACGCCGAGCGCGCCGCCGGAACCGACGCCGAGCCCGACACCGTCGTGGACGCGCAGCCGGTGGACGAACCAGCCGCGGACGAGCGGCCGACAGTCGAGGTGCCGGCCGGAGTGCGACCGGCCGTCGAGCAGCCGACTGCCGAGTGGCCGGGCGGGGAGCGGCCGGTCCCTCGGCAGTCGGTGAACGGGAAGCCCGCCGGATCCGACGGCGGTCCGCCGGAGTGGGCGGGCCGCTCTGCGGACCCGCGCGCCTTCGGCATCGTCCTCGTGGTGCTCGGCCTCGCCACCGCCGGCCTGGCCGTACAGCCGAGGGCGGTGCAGGCCGCCCCGAACAAGCCCGCCGCGAGCGCCTGCCCGTCGAAGCCCGCCACGCCGGCGCCCGGCGCGAGCGCGCCCACGGCGACGCCCACCCCGTCGCCGAGCGCGAGCCCGACGCGGGAGGGCAACATCATCACCGACTTCTTCGACGGGATCGGTGACCTGTTCAAGGGCAGCAAGAAGAGCGAGACGCCCTCGCCCACACCGACCGCGAACGGATCGGCGGCCCCGACGAGCAAGCCGTCGACCCGGCCCGGATCGGCCGACTGCCCGGCGCCGGACAAGCCCGGCAAGGTGGACCCGGCGAAGCCCGGCAAAGTGGAACCGGGCAAGCCGCTGCCGCGGATCGCCGCCGACCCGAGCCTGCCGAAGGTGGCCCAGACGCCGTCGAAGCTCACCGGCACCAAGGTGACGATGACCGGGCTGCGGTTCGAGGGGATCACCGACCTGCAGACCGAGCGGGGCGCGCTCAAGGTGCTGAAGTTCAGCATGAAGGAAGCCGTGACCGACGACTTCCTGCTGGTCGCCGACGGCCCGCGCGGCCGCACCCAGCGGTACGCGACCGACCGGCTCACGGTCCGCGACGACGTCGCGTTCTACTGCACCCGGTTCGTCGGCAAGCTCGCCGGCATCAAGCTGACGCTCACCCCGGACCTGCCGCTCCCGGACGGCCTGCCGGTCACGCTGCCCATCCCGGTGACGTTCACCGACCCGGTCATCGACCTGGCGTACGTCACCAGCGACACGCTCACCGGCCGGCCCACGCTGCGGCTGACGCTCGGCGCCTGACCGGACGGGTGCCGGCGAAAGTCATCGCCGGCACCCGCCACCGGCTCAGAGCCGGGCCAGCGCCTTGCGCAGCGGGTCCAGCCCCAGCGAGCCCAGGTCGAGCGCCTGGCGGTGGAACTCCTTGAGATCGAAGTCGGCGCCCTTGCGCGCCTTCGCGTCCTCCCGGGCCTGCAACCAGATCCGCTCGCCCACCTTGTACGACGGCGCCTGACCGGGCCAGCCCAGGTAGCGGTTCAGCTCGAAGCGCAGGTTCTCGTCCGGCACCCGGCAGTGCGCCCGCATGAACTCCCAGCCCAGTTCCGGCGTCCACCGCTCGCCCGGGTGGAAGCCGAACGGGTTGTCCTTCGGGATCTCCAGCTCCAGGTGCATGCCGATGTCCACGATGACCCGGGCCGCGCGCAGCGCCTGCCCGTCGAGCATGCCGAGCCGGTCACCGGGGTCGGCGAGGTAGCCCAGCTCGTCCATCAGCCGCTCGGAGTAGAGCGCCCAGCCCTCGCCGTGCCCGGAGACCCAGCACAGCAGCCGCTGCCAGCGGTTGAGCAGGTCGGCCCGGACGGCCGTCTGGGCGACCTGGAGGTGGTGACCCGGCACGCCCTCGTGGTAGACGGTGGTCACCTCGCGCCAGGTGGAGAAGTCGGTGATGCCCTGCGGCACCGCCCACCACATCCGCCCCGGCCGGGAGAAGTCCTCGCTCGGCCCGGTGTAGTAGATCGCGCCGTCGCTCGTCGGCGCGAGGCAGCACTCGATCCGGCGTACCTGCTCGGGGATGTCGAAGTGGGTGCCGTTCAGGTCGTTGACCGCCTGGTCGGCGAGCGCCTGCATCCAGTCCCGGAACGCCTCCTTGCCGCGTACCGTCCGCGCCGGGTCGGCGTCGAGCACGCGTACCGCGTCGTCGATCGACGCGCCGCGACCGGCGATGCGCGCGGCCACCGCCCGCATCTCGGCCTCCAGCCGGGCCAGCTCCGCGAAGCCCCAGGCGTACGTCTCGTCCAGATCGACCTTCGCGCCGAGGAAGTACTGCGAGGCCAGTTCGTAGCGTTCCCGCCCGGCGGCCTGCTTCTCCCGCCCGGCCGGCGCCAGCTCGGTGCGCAGGAACTGCCCGAACTCGGCGGTGGCGGCGGTCGCGGCGGCGGCGCCCTTGCGCAGCTCCGCGCCGAGCGCGCCGTCGGCGTCGAGCCGCTCGACCAGCCCGTGGAAGAAGTTGTCGCCCTCCGGGTCGACCCACACGTCGCACTGCTTGGCGACCTCGACGAGCTGCACCTGTGAGCTGACCCGGCCCGCGGCGGCGGCCTCGCGCAGCGTGCGCTTGTAGCCGTCCAGTGCGGACGCGAAGCGGTTGAGCCGGGCGGCCACGTTCGCCCGGGCCTCCTCGCCGTCGGTCGGCATGAGGTCGAAGACCATCCGGATCTCGTGCAGGCCGCTGGAGATCACGTTGACCTCGCTGCCGGTCTCGCCCGCGTCGTGGCGGGCCAGCTCCAGGCCGAGGCGCTCCTGCATGGCCTCCTGGGCGGTCCGCTCCGCCTCGGTCTCCGGCTCGGTCACGTCGAGTTCGCCGAGCGTACGGCGGGCCAGCTCGGCGCGCGCCGCGTAGCCCTCGGGCGACAGGTCGTCGAGCTGGTCGTCGTAGCCGGCGATGCCGACGTAGGTGGCACCGGTCGGGCTCAGCGGGGCCCACTCGGCCACGTACCGGTTGGCGAGGTCATCGATTCGTCCCACGAGGCGACCCTACGTGACCGCGCATCCGGAATACCGCGCGACTTCGTCGTACCCCTGCGGCAGAGTGTCAGGGGTGAACGTCGAGATCACTCCTGACCGGGCACCGGTGCGGGCCTGGTTGCCCGGCTTCGTCGCGCTCGCCGCCATCTGGGGTTCCAGTTTCCTGTTCATCAAGGTCGGCGTGACCGAGCTGCACCCCGTGCACCTCACCCTCTACCGGGTGGCCACCGGCGCGCTGACGCTGCTCGTGGTGCTGGCCATGCTGCGCGACCGGCTGCCCCGCGACCTCCGGGTCTGGGCGCACATGCTCGTGGTGGCCGCGTTCGGCGTCGCCGTGCCGTTCACGCTGTTCGGCTACGGCGAGCAGCGGGTCGAGTCGATGCTCGCCGGCATCTGGAACGCCACCACACCGCTGATCGTGCTGCCGCTGGCGGTGCTGGTGTTCCGCACCGAGCGGCTCACCACCCGGCGGGCGGTCGGGCTGGGGCTGGGCTTCGCCGGTGTGCTCGTGGTGCTCGGCGTCTGGGAGGGCGTCGGCGGCGCCCACTTCGTCGGCCAGCTCATGTGCTTCGGCGCGGCGGCCTGTTACGGGCTGGCCATTCCTTACCAGAAGAGGTTCGTCGCGGGTAGTGCGTACTCCGGGCTGTCGCTGTCGGCGGCCCAGCTGCTGGTGGCTACCGCGCAGCTCGCGCTGGTCGCGCCGTTCGCCGGGACGCCGCCGTCACCGACCGGCCTCTCCCCGCGCGTGGTCGCGAGCGTGCTGGCGCTCGGCGCGCTCGGCACCGGCCTCGCCTTCGTCATCAACATGCGCAACATCCGGCTGGCCGGGGCGAGCACGGCGTCCACAGTGACATACCTGGTCCCGGTGTTCGCGGTGCTCGTCGGCGCGGTGGTGCTGGGCGAGCGGATGAACTGGCACCAGCCTGTGGGCGCGTTCGTGGTGCTCGTCGGCGTGGCTGTCGCGCAGGGCCTGTTCGGGCGGCGCCGCCGTCGCCCGGAGGCGGTGGCGCCCGCCGTCCCCGCCGCCGAACCGGCCACCCGGGGCTGACCCTCAGCTCCGGCCGGCGGTCCACTTCACCAGGCGGTCGGCGGTCCAGGTGTTCACCACCCGCTTCGCCGGTACGCCGCACAGCGCGGCCCGCTCGCAGCCGAAACGCTGCCAGTCGAGCTGACCCGGGGCGTGCGCGTCGGTGTCGATGGCGAACCGGCACCCGGCCTCCAGCGCGAGGCGGATCAGCCGCTTCGGCGGGTCCTGCCGCTCCGGCCGGGAGTTGATCTCGACGGCCACGTCGTGCTCTGCGCAGGCGGCGAAGACGGCGTCCGCGTCGAAGTCGCTCTCCTTGCGGGTACGCGCCCGGTGCCCCCGGTCGCCGGGCCCGGTCACCCCGGCGGGCCGGGAGGAGACCATCCGGCCGGTGCAGTGACCGAGGATGTCCAGGTGCGGGTTCGCGATCGCGGTCAGCATCCGGCGGGTCATCTTCGCCCGGTCGTCGTTCAGGCCGCTGTGCACCGAGCCGACCACCACGTCCAGGCGGGCCAGCAGCTCCTCGTCCTGGTCGAGCGAGCCGTCGGCGAGGATGTCCACCTCGATGCCGGTGAGGATGCGGAAGCCCTTCGGCAGCGCCTCGTTGACGGCGGCGACGTGGTCGAGCTGCTTGCGCAGCCGCTCGGCGGTCAGGCCCCGGGCCACTGTGAGCCGGGGCGAGTGGTCGGTGAGCACCATGTACTCGTGGCCCAGCTCGACCGCGGCCAGCGCCATCTCCTCGATCGGTGAGCCGCCGTCGGACCAGTCCGAGTGGGTGTGGCAGTCGCCGCGCAGCGCGTCCCGCAGCTTCGCCGCCGCCTCGTCCAGGTCGGTGCCCTCGGTCGCCATCAGCCGGCGCAGATAGACCGGTTCCTCGCCGGCCAGCGACTCGGCCACGCAGCGGGCGGTGACGTCACCGACGCCGGACAGCTCGGTCAGCTTGCCGGTGCGGGCCCGCTCGGCCACCTCCGTGGCGGGCAGCGCGCCGAGCGTCTTGGCCGCCGACCGGAACGCCCGGACCCGGTATGTGGCCTCGTTGGCCCGTTCCAGCAGGAACGCGATCCGGCGCAGGTCGGCGAGGGGATCCCGGGCAGTCATGTCCTGGAACCTACGCGCTCACGCCGTCCGGCGGGTGGCCCCGCATCGTCAGCCGCCGCTGGTGGGCCGGCCGGGCGCGGCCGGGCAGCCGTGCTTGCGCTGCCAGGCGGTGATCTCGGCGACCGGCGAGCGGTTGCCGCCCTTGCGCCAGGAGTTCAGGTACGGCGCCGGCCAGACCACGCCCCGGCGGATCCACCAGTCGTCGGCGCCGGTGCACTTCGGGGAGAGCCCGAAGTGCAGGTGGCAGACGTTGTTCGCGTTGCCCGTACGGCCCACCTCGCCGAGCTGCTGCCCGGCACGCACCCGCACCCCGGCGTCCACGCCGACGGTGATCGCGCTCAGGTGCGAGCCGTAGTAGCGCACGCCGTCGTCGCCGAGCAGCGACACGGAGAGCCCGCCGTTGTTCGGGCCCAGCGGCCCGCGCCTGTCGAACCGGTCGACGCGGCTCACCTCCAGCACCACGCCGTCGGTGACCGCCACCACCGGTTCCCCGCAGTCGGCGAACACGTCGGTGCCCGGGTAGCCGCCGTGCGTCGGGTGGTAGTCGACGTCGCCGGCCCGTACCGGGAAGACCCGCTTCACGTCGGCGCGCGACGGCGACGGCGCGGCGGACGAGGAGCCGACCGGCGGCGCCGTCGGGTCGGCGGGCTGCGCGGCGGTCACCACCGGGCTCGGCTCCTGCCACCTGTCGGCACGCCCGGCCGGGGTGCCGCACCCGGCGGCGAGCGCCGCCACGAGCAGCACTACCGGGTACGCCGGCAGCGTGCGGCGTCCGATCGATGGCGAGCGCATCCGGTCATCCTGACAGACCACTACCGTAGGGACGAAAGCCGAACGCGGGACCGATGGTCCGGAGAGGGGGCGGCGGTGACGCACGGATGGCACGGCGGACCCGAGGGGACCGGTCCGGGGGCGTTCCCGCCACCGCGTACGCCCTCGGGGCTGTTCCCGTCGCACACGTCGATGCGGCCCAGCTACCGCGAGCCGTACCCGGTCACCGGCACCGGCGTGGCGGTCGGCGCGCTCGTCGCGTTCGCCTGGCTGCTGCTGTTCGGGCTGTTCGGCGGCGGCGTGGCCGGCTACGCCTGGTGGACGCTGCTGGCCGGCGGTCTGGCGTGGGTGGCCGCCGCGGTGCTGGTCCGTCACGGCGACCGGGGGGTGGCGACCGGCGTGGCGATCGTCACCGCGGGTGGCTGGAGCATCGCCGCGGCGATAGTCGTGACCAGGTGGGCGCAGACCGGAGACTGGCCGCTCTGGTGACCTTCGGTGCCGGTCTCGCTGCGTAGCGAAGGCCACCTTGACGTACGCACGAGGACGGTCCACCCTCGCGGTATGGCCTGGACCACACCGCCGCGGCTCGACCCCGATCGGAGCCGCCGTCGCCTGCAACTCCTCGCCGAGTTGGCCGGTGCCCGTGCGGTACAGCAGCGCCAGCGGCCGCAGCGGGCCCGCACCGAGCGGCTGCGCCAACTCATCGCCACCCGCCGGCGCGTCGTCGGCTGACCAGCTTTCTCTCTCAGAACGGCCGGTTCATCCGGGGCGTTGACCGCTCGCCCGCCGACCCGACCGGTTAACGTGCATCGCGTGACGTGTCGGCATGCTGCTGAGCCAATTTGGGGGGACCGTGTCGTACTTCGCTGCTGCCGTGGCGCGCGTCGACGGCGGCTGGACCGCCGGTGAGGTGAGCCTGCGGGGCGTCACCGACATCGAGGAGGTCGCCGACCGGCTGCGCGACGTCGAGCCGGACGCCGACCTGTCGCTGCTGTTCGTCGAGGCCGACGACACGTACCTGGTCCTCCTGCGCCTGGACGAGGGAGAGGACCTGCGGGTCTTCGGCTCGGACTCGGCGTACGCGGAGGAGTCCCGGCTGGGCGCGCTGCTCGTCGGTGACCTGAAGACCTCGGTGACCGGGCTGGAGGAGGTCGACGAGCCGCGCGCCTCCGGCGGCGACGACGAGACCGAACAACCCGCTGTGGACCCGGAGGCCGACCCGGTGGGCGACGCGGACCTCCTCGCCGACCTGGGCATCCCGGCGCAGAAGCTGCTGGCGCTCTGCGCGCACGAGGGCTCCATGCCGGCCGATGTGACATCCGAGATCTGCCAGGTACTGGGCTGTGTGGACGAGGTCGAGGAGCTGCGTGAGGTCTGAGCCCGGGGAGTCCCTGACGCCCGGCGCCGCCGAACCGGCCGACGCGACCGATCCGGCGCTGGAGACCGTACGCCCGGGGCAGCCCACCCCCGGCCGGGCCGGGCGTGCCGGTCCCGGCGCGGACGAGGCGCTCGCCGACCCGGGCGCGATCGGCCGCCGGCAGCGGCACGAGCTGTGGATGCGCCGTGCCCTTGAGATCGCGGTGACCGGCCCGGCGGCCGACCGCGACGCCGACGACGTGCCGGTCGGCGCGGTGCTCTACGGCCCCGACGGCGCCGAACTGGCGGTCGGCCGCAACGAGCGGGAGCTGACCGGCGACCCGACGGCGCACGCCGAGGTGCTGGCGTTGCGCCGGGCCGCGCGGCGGCTGGGCCGCTGGCGGCTGGACGACTGCACGCTCGTGGTGACGCTCGAACCGTGCACCATGTGCGCCGGGGCGATCGCGCTGGCCCGCGTCTCGACAGTGGTGTTCGGCGCCTGGGAACCCAAGACGGGCGCCGTCGGGTCGCTCTGGGACGTGTTGCGCGACCGCCGCGTCACGCACCGCCCCGAGGTGTACGGCGGCGTGCTGGAACGCGAGAGCGCGGCGTTGTTGCGCGCGTTCTTCCGCTGAGAGTTCTCGGCTCAGGCGCTTGCCGGCGCGGGGCGCAGCAGCGTCGCGGCCACCCCCTGGGCGACCTCGGTCCAGGCGGTCGGGCGCAGCGTGGCGGGGTCGAGCCGGACGATCGACCGGGTGCCGGTGGCGTGCACTGTGGCGCCGTCGGTCGAGCGGAACTCGAAGGCGTAGCGGGCGCTGCTGGCGCCGAAGTGCTCCAGCCAGAAGTGCACAGCCACCGCGCCGACGCCGATGACCGGCGCCCGATAGGTGATGGTGAACTCCCGGACGGCGTGGAACACGTCGGGTGTCGCGTGCACGTCGCCCCGGAAGGCGACGCCCCGCTCCGCCCAGTAGGGCGTCAGCGCGCGTTCCAGCAGCACGGCGTAGCGCGCGTTGTGCAGGATGCCCATCGCGTCCAGATCGTCGAAGTGCACCGGCACGTGCTCGACGTGCCCGAACTCGGCGACCGGCAGGTCGGCGGTGGTGTGGCTCATGACTGGCCTTCCGGTAGCAGGGCCGGATCCGGGCAGAGCGCCCGCAACCGGTTCAGCAGGCCCTGGCGGGCGTGCCGGTAGGAGGCGTCCGGGTCGAGCAGCCGGGACCGCATCACCGCGCTGATCCCCAGCGCGTCGATCTCGTACGCGAGCAGCGGCACGTCCAGGTCGGCGGGGAGCTCGCCGAGGTCGACCGCCTCCTGGACGAGGCGCTCCAGCAGTGCGGTCCACCGGGACAACGCGTCGGCGAGCCGGTCCCGGACCGGGCCGGGGCGGGCGTTGTACTCGAACTCGGTGTTGGCGAAGAAGCAGCCGCCGGGCAGCACCCGGGCGGCGTAGAACTCGATCCGGGCCTCGTGCAGCGCGTGCAGCCGGCGTACGCCCCGGGGTGCCCGCAGGGCGGGGGCGACGATCATCTCCTGCCACTGCGCCACGGCCCGGTCGACTGTGGCGAGTTGCAGCGCCTCCTTGGAGCGCCAGTGCGCGAAGAGGCCGGACTTGCTCACCTCCAGCCGGTCGGCGAGCTGGGCCAGGGACAGACCGTGCAGGCCGACCTCGGTCGCCAGCGCCACCGCGGTGTCCAGCACCGCGGTGCGGGTGCGGTCGCCACGGGCGACGCGGCCGTCGGAGGTCATGCGATCAGCCTAGAGGAAACAAGCACGACCGGTCGTATTTATTTTTGTGACGACGGTAACGCGCGACCGCCCCGCCACCTTGCGGCGACGGGGCGGTCCGGGGTCGATCAGGTCAGGCGATGATGGTGTCCAGCGCGATCTCGACCATCTGGCCGAACGTCTGCTCGCGCTCCTGCGACGTGGTCTTCTCGCCGGTCTTGATGTGGTCGCTGACGGTCAGGATGGTCAGCGCGCGGGCCTTGTAGCGCGCCGCGATCGTGTAGAGCGCCGCCGACTCCATCTCCACCGCCAGCACGCCGTAGTCGGCGAGCCGGTCGTACAGGTCCGGCCGGTCCGTGTAGAAGGCGTCCGCCGCCAGGATCGGCCCCACCCGCATGCTGATGCCGCGCCGCTCGGCCACCTCGACCGAGGTACGCAGCAACCCGAAGTCGGCCACCGGGGCGTAGTCGATCAGCCCGTCGAAGCGCATCCGGTTCATGTTCGAGTCGGTCGACGACCCGATCGCCGCCACCACGTCCCGCAGCTGCAGATCCTCGGTCAGGGCGCCACAGGAGCCGACCCGGATCAGCGACTTCACGCCGTACTCGTTTACCAGCTCGTGCGCGTAGATCGAGGCGGACGGCATGCCCATGCCGGAACCCTGGACGGACACGTCGACACCGTTCCACCGGCCGGTGAAGCCCAGCATGCCGCGCACCGTCGTGTAGCAGCGGGCCCCCTCCAGGTAGGTCTCCGCGATCCACTTGGCCCGCAGCGGGTCGCCCGGCATCAGGACCCGCTCGGCGATCTCTCCCGGCTCAGCGCCGATGTGCGTACTCATGGCAAAGATCCTGCCAGGCCGGGCCGAGGGATACCGGTTCGGCGTCCAACCCGGCGGTCCTGTACCCTCGTCGGCGGTGGCGTGTCCGAGTGGCCTAAGGAGCACGCCTCGAAAGCGTGTGAGGGTTTACGCCCTCCGCGGGTTCAAATCCCGCCGCCACCGCTCGTGAACAGCGAGAAAGCCCGGTCGATCCGCGAGGATCGCACCGGGCTTTCCGCGTTCCGGGTCAACTCCCGGTGAAGTCGTCGCCGAGCAACGCGCGGATCCGGCCCAACGCCCGGGCGTCGCGCATCTTCACCGCCGACGCGGAGATGCCGAGGATCTTGGCGACGGTGGCGACGCTCTGGTCCTCCCAGTGCCGCAGCACCACTATCGCCTGGTCCCGGATCGGCAGCGTCGCCAGTGCAGTCATCAACGCGACGTGCAGGTCCGTCGTCGCCGCCGGTTCCGGCCGCTCGGGCAGGTCGGCGCAGACCACCTCGGTGCCGCTGCGCCGGCTCCGCTGGTCGAAGACGGCGTTCATGAGCACCCGGCGGCTGTACGCGTCGAGGTTCGCGGTGTGCCGGATCCGGGTCCACGAGGCGTACATCCGGGTGAACGTGATCTGGGTCAGATCCTGGGCGAGGTGCCAGTCCCGGCACATGAGGTAGGCGATGCGTCTCAGCCGGGGTGCGGTCGCCGCGACGAACGCGCTGAAGTCGTCGTCCCGGGTGCTGCGCTCACGCCTGCGGGCGGCGCTCCACCGGGCCAGCGGACCGGCCGGGCGTTCGACGGACGGTGTCGCGCGTACGTCGATCTGCCCGCTGGTCACTCACCCTCCCCGGACCCGGAGCGCGCCGGGCACGGACCGCCCAGGATCTGATCGACGCCGTCCCGGTCGTGGAAGTTCGCCACCAGGCGGGAGTAGTCCCTCGCCCTCGTCACTGTGACCTCGAAGGACTCGGGCATCTGTTCCGGTGTGACCGCGTCGACCAGGTCCGGGCTGTTCCGGTACATCTCCTTGAATCTGGCGTACGCCTCGTCCCGGCTCTGGAACGTCACGCTCCGCACGATCGGATCCGATCGGAGCGCGTCACGCAGGTCGAGGCGCTGCCGATCGGTGATCTCCCGCCGCAGGAAGACGCGGATGTCGACCGGCTCGTCACCCCACTGCCGCTCACAGGTGGAGCCGGCGGAGGGCATCAGTGCGCCGGCCGCCACCACCGGCGGTGCCGGTTCCCTCGGTGCCGGCGTCAGGTTCAGCCCGACCACGACGGCGGCGACCGCGAGGAGACCGGTCGCCGCGCCTCCCGTGACCAGCCGGCGCCTGCGCCGCAGCGCGGTGCCCCCGGCCCTGGCCTCCCGGGCCAGTTCCCCGGTCAGGGGTGCGGGTTCCACCCCGAGTGCCCGCTCGAAGAGCACATGCAGTTTCTGGTCCACAGCTCGCTCCCGGTGTCCGACGACGTCCTCTCCAAGAGACCGGTCGAGTCGCCGTATCGGTCACACCGGAGTCCCGGCGGGTCGGGTCAGCAGGGGCCGTAGCCCTCGTCGAAGAGGCGGCGGGCCCAGTCCGCGTACCCGGCGATGATCTCCCGGACGGTGACGCCGTCGTGCAGGAACAGGTACGCGCGGTCGCCGTCGCGGGCGAGCAGCCCGGCGAAGCGGTGACTGCCGGGCGGCGCCGGCAGGTCGACGGCGCCGGGGTACGCGGCGCGGGCCTCGCCCACCGGGGAGCCGGCGCTGATGCCCTCGGGTGTGCTCATTGGGTCGTCGAGCCAGAGCAGGACGAGACGGTCGTCGACGAAGATCGGGCTGACCGAACCGTGCCCGACCAGCGCGGGCCCGCAGGCCGCCTCGTCGGCGCGCAGCACACCGCGCCGGGTCAGGTCCGCCTCGGTGTCGCCGAACCCGGCGTTGCGCAGTCCGTCCAGGCCGACCACCTGGGCCGCGCCGACCGGGCGGGTGGCCCACTGTGGATGAACGCCGCTGCCGGCTGCGGACGCGGCAACAAGCAGTGCGGCAATAAAGCCGAATTGTCGTAGTTTCATGCAATCCCCCAGTCACCAACGGGACCGGGGCGATGAGGTTGCTGGTGCTGGTCGGATTGGCGTAGTTCCCACTCCTCGGCCAGCTCGTCCCAGTAGTCGGCGGACAGTCCGCGGCGGCCGTGCGCCAGCCAGCCGTCCGTGTCACGCTCCAGATGCAGGCCCAGCTCGGCGAACGGGTCGATCCACGCGCCCGGCTCCGCGCCCAGCCGGGCCAGCGCGGTGTTGATCGGCCACTCGGTACGCGGCCGGTCCAGCGCGGCGTCGTATCGCGGACCCCAGCTCACCTCGCCACCCAGCCAGACCACCGCCGACTGGTGGCCGAGCCCGCCCGCGAACTCCGCCTCCAGGTACGCCACCGGGCCGCTCCTCGACCAGCGCGCAAGCACCTCCGCCAGTGGCGGCGAGAGCACCAGACGGAACGGACGCTCGGCGTGCGGCTCGTCGGTGGCGTAGTCCGGCAGGCCGCCGGTCAGTTCCTGCACCAGTTGCGGGGTGACAGGCAGCAGCGCGAAGTCCTGGCGGAGCGCGGCGAGCACCGCGTGGTCCAGGTCGGCGGTCTGCTCGCGCAGCAACTCGACGTCGGCGACCACGGCGCTGAGCTGGTAACTCATCCGGTCCTCTCGGCGTCCACAGGCTGTGGATGGAACATGTGTACGACGGCTTCAGGTGATTCCGTTGGTCAGGTACCTCGGGCGTCCGTCGCTCAGCGCGGCCACCGCGTGACGCAGCCGATGCCAAACGTACGGGCGAAGCAACGCCTGCGCATCAGCGAGCGCAACGAATCGAGCGTCGGCCAGTTCGCCGTCAGCCGGTTTCAACGGCTCGGCGGGCGGCAGTGCGCCGCCGTCGAAGATGAACATCAGGCTGTCGTCCCACGGGCCGTGCGGTGCCACCCAGTCCACCACCAGCAACGGTCCGACGCGCAGTTCGAGACCCAACTCCTCGCGTACCTCCCGCTCGGCGGCCAGGTGCGGCGGCTCGTTCGCCTCCGCCATGCCGCCCGGCAGGTCCCAGTCCGGCTTGTAGCGCGGATCCACCAACAGGACGTCGCCGTCACCGTTGCGCAGCAGTACGTCGGCTCCCACCCGCTTCCGGGGCTGCCGCGCGTTGCCCTCGGCGAGGTGGGCCTGCCAGGCTGCCGGATCTCGCTCGTACAGGGGACGCTCGTCGGCCATACCGACGATTGTCAGCCGTCCTCACCCCGTCGGCAGCGGCAGCGCCACCCATCTCCGCTCCCAGATGGCGTCGCGAAGCCGGTCCAGAAGCTGTGGCACGTCCGGGCACCGGACGGCATGCGACCGCAAAAGCAGTGCGAGATGTCTGAGCTGGTCGAGGACGACGGCCGAGCCCAGACCATGGGTGAGATCGACGGTCTGATGTGTCAGGTCGCACGCCTCCTCGATCCGGGCCTGCCCGACGAGCGCGGTGGCCAGGAGCATCCGGGCGAGCGCCTGACTCCGCACCCGGCCGCCCGGCCGCTCGGCGACGCTGCCGTTGAGGATGCGAAGAGCGGCCGTGACGTCACCGAGGCGAAGCAGGCAACGTGCCGACTCGATATCGAACGAGGTGCGGTCGAATGGACTCAGCCATTCGGTGGGTGCAGGTGCCGCCTCCGCGAAGGCGGACTCGGCCCGCTGAAGGGAAGCGTGGCAGTCGGCGGTGAGACCCGCTGCGGCGAGACCGCGCGCCTGCAAGGCAAGAAGACGGCGCGTATCAGAGCACCGGCGTCCTCTTGGGCGACGGCCGCGAGCCCGTCGCTGGCATGTGAGATCGCGGCCCCCGCGTTTCCACCGTGGCAGGCGAGGTGGCTCAGGCTTCCGTGCACCTGCGCCACCAGCAGCGCATCTCTGCTGTCGACGGCGAGCGCCAAGGCGTCAAGGAAGTGCCGTCTACTCGTCGTGCTGTCACGGAATCGTGTGCCATCCAACCGGCCATCTCGTGCAGGGCAGCGGTCGCCATGAGCACCTGCGAGGACATGGCAGGAGGACGACCTGTCGGCCTGGAGAAGGTGGCGAGGTGCGCCAGCACAGTGCTGTAGAGGTTCTTGCCGCCAACCTGACGATCTGCGGACCGGAGTGCGCGGATCAGTTGAGGACCCACCTCCACGACATCGGCTGGCACGGAGGTGTCGCCTGGCGCGGCCGGTAGTCGGAACCACAAGGTATGCGCGGGTATCCGCAGCACGCGGACCCAGTGCGCCAGTCGGTCGAGGTGCACCACCGCCGGTCCGTTCTCGATGCGGCTCAGTTGCGCCTGCGTAATCCCGAACCAGCCGGCGACCGTGGCCTGCGGCAGCGGCTGTCGCCCGTGATAGGGATGGTGACGGTAGGCGCGGACAACGCGACCGAGGTGCCGATCCGCAAGCGCATGGCGAAGCGGTTCATGGGACCAGAAGCTGGGTGGAACGTCGGGAGCAGCGACGATGCGGTCCCGCTCCGCTCGCTGACAGGGAGCGCACCGTCCCGAGTCGTTGTCGGCAGCCAGGTTGGCGCCGCAACGCGCACACCTGCTCGGCCTCGATGCCGCGATCATTCACTTATTCAACCCGCTCAGTGACTGTCGGTTATACATGCAACGCATAACCGGTTATGACTACGACGAAAGCTCTGACGTCCGCGTACGAGAATTGCGTGATCGACCTCGTCGGAGGCTGTCGGATCGGGGTGGCGGCGTTCGTAGCCGGGGTGACGGCGGCCCGGTCGGCGGCCGACCAGAGCGAAAGAGGAACCGATGGCGCAGTACCTGATCTCCGTACTCGACGACACGACCGGCTCGGCCACCGACGCGGAGATGGCCGCGATCGGTGAGTTCAACGAGCGGTTGCGAGCCGACGGCCACTGGGTCTTCGCCGGTGGGCTCGCGGCGCCGGAGACGGCCACCGTCGTTGATGCGCGGGGCGGGAGTCCGCTGCTCACCGACGGGCCGTACCTGGAGACGAAGGAGTACGTCGGCGGGTTCTGGATCATCGAGGCGCCGGACTTCGACGTGGCGCTGCCGCTCGCCGCGCTGGCCTCGGAGCGGTGCAACAGGCGGGTCGAGCTGCGGCCGTTCCTGGGCGCGTGACAGACGTCGGCGAGGCGCTCACCCGGGTCCACCGCGAGGAGTGGGCCCGGGTCGTCGCCACGCTCGCCCGGCGCATCGGTGACCTCGACGTCGCGGAGGAGATGACAGCCGAGGCGTTCGCCGCCGCCGTCGAGCGCTGGTCGGCCGACGGCGTACCGCCGAACCCCGGCGCGTGGCTCACCACCACCGCGTACCGGCGGGCCGTCGACCGGATCCGGCGCGAGAGCCGGCGGGAGGACAAGCACCGGGAGGCGCTGATGCTGGCCGACGCCCCGGAACCGCTCGGTGTGATCGACGACGACCGGCTCCGTCTGATCTTCACCTGCTGCCACCCGGCGCTGGCCATGGAGGCGCGGGTGGCGTTGACGCTGCGCCTGGTCGGCGGGCTGACAGTGCCGGAGATCGCGCGGGCCTATCTGGTCCAGGAGGCCGCCATGAGCAGGCGGATCACCAGGGCCAAGACGAAGATCAAGGCGGCCGGGATCCCGTACCGTGTGCCGTCGCGTGAGGACCTGCCGGCCCGGGTCACCGGCGTGCTCGCCGTGCTCTACCTGATCTTCAACGAGGGCTACCTCGCCTCCGACCCGGGCGAGGAGGCGGTGCGCGCCGACCTGACCGCCGAGGCGATCCGGCTCGCCCGGCTCGTCCGTACGCTGCTGCCCGACGACCACGAGGCCACCGGCCTCCTGGCGCTGATGCTGCTCACCGAGGCCCGCCGGCCCGCCCGGGTGTCCGCGACAGGCGAACTCGTCGTCCTCGCCGAGCAGGACCGCAGCGCGTGGGACCGCGACCTCATCGCCGAGGGCCACGCCCTGGTCCGCGCGTGCATCGCCGCCGGACGGCCGCCGGGCCGCTACCAGATCCTCGCCGCGATAAACGCCGTCCACACCGACGCCCGCGACACGCGGGACACCGACTGGGCGCAGGTCGCCGCGCTCTACGACCATTTGGTACGCGTCGACCCGTCACCGATCGTGCGGCTCAACCGGGCCGTGGCGATCGCCGAACTGGACGGGCCGCAGGTGGCGCTGGCGGAGGTGGACGGGCTTCCGCTGGACGGTTATCACGCGTACCACGCCACGCGCGCCGAGCTGCTGCGCCGGCTCGGCCGTGGCACCGAGGCGCGGGTGGCGTACGACCGGGCGATCGAGTCGGCGGGGAACAGCGCGGAGACGGCGTACCTGAGGCGGCGACGGGACCAGTTGGGCGGCAGCTGAGGCGCGCCGACGAGCTCCGGAAGGGCGGGACCACCCTGTCGTTGATCTTCACGGTTAGCGTCGTGTGCATCGGTGCGACCCGAGCCCGCCACCATGCCTACTTTAGGAGCTGATATGTCTCAGGGAGCTGCCGCGCCCCAGCCGGTACTCGTGCAGGTTCGCCAGAAGTCGCTGGGCCTCGCCTACCTGTTCTGGCTGCTGCTGGGCGTCTTCGGCGTTCACCAGTTCTACCTCGGAAAGACGGGCCGGGGCCTGCTCTACCTGTTCACCGGTGGCCTCCTGTTCGTCGGAGTGCTGGTTGACCTGTTCACGCTGCCGAGTCAGGTGCGTCAGGTCAACACGCAGCTCGCCGTCGGAATCCGCTGAAACGAAATCGATCGCAGACAGAACGGAAGGGCCGGTCCCTGACGGGACCGGCCCTTCCGTTCGTGCTGCTCAAGAGAGCGGAGGATACGAGATTCGAACTCGTGAGGGTGTGAACCCAACACGCTTTCCAAGCGTGCGCCCTAGGCCTCTAGGCGAATCCTCCGCGAGCCAGGATACAGGTCCCGCGACGACGGGCCACCCCACCCTCCCGGAAGATCCACAACCCTTCGGGTAGGCTTGGCGTCACCTCCCGTGCGGCGGTACCTCGTGAACCTCCCCAGGGCCGGAAGGCAGCAAGGATAAGCGAGCTCTGCCGGGTGCACGGGAGGCCTTTCTGTCTCCCGGGCCGGGTAACGTCGCTGCGGGTCGGGTCACGGGGTGGTGGGTGGTCACCCGGGGCCGACCGGCGCAGAATGGCTCGGTCGAGAGGAGGCGGGACGGGTGGCACTGGCCCTTTACCGCAAGTACCGGCCGCGGACGTTCGCCGAGATGATCGGCCAGGAGCAGGTCACCGAGCCGCTGTCGCAGGCGCTGCGCAGCGGGCGGCTCAACCACGCCTACCTCTTCTCCGGTCCGCGGGGCTGCGGCAAGACCTCCAGCGCCCGGATCCTGGCCCGCTCCCTCAACTGCGAGCAGGGCCCCACCCCCGAGCCGTGCGGGCAGTGTGACTCGTGCCGCGGGCTGGCTCCCGACGGTGGCGGCTCGATCGACGTGATCGAGATCGACGCGGCCAGCCACGGTGGTGTGGACGACGCCCGTGAGCTACGCGAGAAGGCGTTCTTCGCCCCGGCCCGCAGTCGCTTCAAGATCTACATCATCGACGAGGCGCACATGGTCTCGTCGGCCGGCTTCAACGCGCTGCTCAAGCTGGTCGAGGAGCCCCCGGAATACGTCAAGTTCATCTTCGCCACCACCGAACCGGAGAAGGTCCTCGGCACGATCAAGTCGCGGACCCACCACTACCCGTTCCGGCTGTTCCCGCCGAAGGTGGTCCGCCCCTATCTGGAGCAGCTCTGCGAGGCGGAGGGCGTCAAGGTCGAGCCGGCGGTCTTCCCGCTGGTGGTGCGCGCCGGCGGGGGCAGCATGCGCGACAGCCTCTCCGTGCTCGACCAGCTCATCGCGGGCGCCGGCCCGGAGGGCGTCGACTACGCCCGGGCCGCCGCGCTGCTCGGGGTCACCGACGCCGCGCTGATCGACGAGATGTGCGACGCGCTCGCCGCCGGTGACGGCGCCGCCGCGTACGCCACCGTCGACCGGGTCGCCGAGGCCGGGCACGACTCGCGCCGCTTCGCCTCCGACCTGCTGGAACGCCTCCGCGACCTGATCGTCCTGCAGCAGGTGCCGGACGCCGCCGCCAGGGGCCTCATCGACGGCCCGGCCGACCAGATCGAGCGGATGGCCGCCCAGGCGCAGCGCCTCGGCCCGGCGACGCTGTCCCGTTGCGCCGACATCGTGCACAACGGCCTGGTCGAGATGCGCGGCACCACGGCGCCCCGGCTGCTGCTGGAGCTGATCTGCGCGCGAATGCTCCTGCCCGGCGCTGACGACTCCTCCGGCGGCCTGCTCCAGCGCCTGGAACGGATGGAGCGTCGGCTGACGCTCGGGGGCGTCGAGCTGCCACCGGCCGCCGCCGACTCCGCGCACCCCACCCAGACCCCTGGGGTACGCCAAGCGGCTCCCGCCCCGGGCGCGGCTGCCGCCGCGATCCAGCCGGACACCGCCGGCACGCCGGCGGCTGCCGGTGCCCCGACCGGGGCCGCCGCCGCACGGGCCGCCGCCGCGGCTGCGGTAGGCGCCCGGAGCACCGCACCCGGTTCCCGCCCCGGCTCTGCCGCCGGGGCTACCGGCTCCCGTCCCGCCCCGGCCGGTGCGACAGCCGACTCCGGCACGGCCGCTGCCGGGTCCGGCCCGCGTCCCGCCCAGGCGACCGAAGCGCCCGCCGGAGTTCACCCCGGCACGGACGCCGGATTCCCGGCGCCGGCCGCCGCCGGCTCGACGACCTCCGGTCCGGCCGCTGCCCGACGCCCGGTACCGCCGTCCGCGGTGATGCCCGACCCGGCCACGCCCGAACCGCCCCGCCCCGGCGCGGCGAATCCCGGCGCGCTCGACGCGGTCGCCGTGCGCCGGGTCTGGTCCGAGGTGGTCGGCAAGGTCAACCGGAGCAACAAGCGGATCGCCGCGCTGATGCGTGACGCGGTGGTACGCGACCTGGACGGCGACACGCTGGTGCTGACCGTGAAGTCGACGGTGCTGGCGAAGATGATGGCCGACCACGCCGCAGTGCTGACCGACGCGCTCTACGAGGAGCTGGGCGGGCGCTGGCAGATCCGCTGCGAGGTGGCCGGCGAGCGCGGCGCGGCCTCGCTCGGTGGCCCGTCCCGCCCGTCCGGAGCGAGTCGCGCGCAGGCCGACGCCGCACCGGCCCGCAGCGCGTCCGACAGCGCCCCGACCCGCCCGGCGTCCGACACCGCGTCCGGTCGCCCGGACTCCGGGGCGGCAGGCACCGCTGACGGCCGCTCGGCCGTAGCCGACGCGGGACCGAACCGTCCCGGCTCCGACACCGGCCCGGGCCGCCCGGGTTCGGTCCACGCCGCGCCCGGTCGCCCGGACTCCAGCGTCGCCGGACGTGATGCGGCCGGTGGCGCCCCGGGACAGCCGGTGTCCGGCCCGGGCAGCACCACCGGTAGCCGAGACACAGGCGACCCGGCCACCGGCAACCGAGGTGCGGGAAGCCAGGCCGGGGGAGCGGCGGGTCGTGCCGGCGCGGGATCGCCTGATGCCTCGCCCCGGCCGATGGCGACCCCTGCCGTGGACCATGCCGGCGAGGACGACTGGCCGGAGCCGGCCCGCCCCGGCGGCACGGCCTCGACCACCGGCACCGCCTCGGCGAGCACCGGCGACGGGGGGGACTGGCCGGCGGCGGCCCGTCCGGGCGGGGGCACGGCGACCGCCACCGCGCCTGTCGTCGTACCCGAGCCGGCGGCACCCGCGACGGTGCCGGCACCCGCCGGTGGGCCGCGATCCGCGGGCGGTGGGGCGAAGAACAGCGCCATCGCGGCGGCGCGTGCGGCAGCGGCGGCGGCCGCCGCGGGCGGTGGTCCCGGCAAGGGACCGCGCGCGGCGCAGCCGGCGCGGAAGACGGCCGATGCCGAGTGGGCGGGCGAGCCGCCCTACGACCCGGACTTCGACGGCCCGGTGCGGGGCGGTGGCGCGGCGGTGGCGGCGCCCGCCTACGAGGGTTTCGATCCGGGTGACGAGCCGCTTGACGAAGTGATCGACGAGCGGACGGCACGGCAGTCGAGCGAGGAGCAGGCGGTGCAGCTGCTGCGCGAGACGTTCGGCGCGGAGAAGATCGACGAGGTGGACGCGCGCTGAGCGCGCGTCGACCGCGATTCAGCGGTGCCGTGGCCCGACTAGGCTGGGCGCGGCCGAGCAGACGAGTGGAAGAAGGAGCGGTCCGTGCGCCCAGGTGGACAGCCGAACATGCAGCAGATGCTGAAGCAGGCGCAGAAGATGCAGCAGCAGATCGCCAAGGCCCAGGCCGAGCTGGCCGAGGCGGAGCTGACCGGCACCGCCGGCGGCGGCCTGGTCACCGCGACGGTCGCCGGCACCGGTGAGCTGAAGGCGATCAGGATCGACCCGAAGGCGGTCGACCCGGAGGACGTCGAGACGCTGGAGGACCTGGTGGTCGCCGCGGTGCACAACGCCGCCGAGGCGGCCCGCGAGCTGACCGAGAAGAAGATGGGCCCGGTCGCGGGCGGCATGGGCGGCCTCGGCCTGTCCGGGTTCTGAGCCGGCAGATGTACGAGGGTGCCATCCAGGATCTGATCGACGAGCTGGGCCGGCTTCCGGGCGTGGGCCCGAAGAGTGCCCAGCGGATCGCGTTCCACGTGCTGTCGGCGGATCCGGCCGACGTCAACCGTCTGGCCGGCGCGCTGCGCAAGGTCAAGGACCTGGTCCGGTTCTGCACGACCTGCTACAACGTGGCGGAGTCGGAGCAGTGCCGGATCTGCCGCGACCCACGGCGCTCCGACGAGGTGCTCTGCGTGGTCGAGGAACCGAAGGACGTGGTGGCGATCGAGCGGACCGGCGAGTTCCGCGGGCGCTACCACGTGCTCGGCGGCGCGATCAATCCGCTGGAGGGCATCGGGCCGGACAACCTGCGGATCCGTGAGCTGATGACCCGCCTCGGCAGCGGGACGGTCCGCGAGCTGATCCTCGCCACCGACCCGAACACCGAGGGCGAGGCGACCGCCACCTACCTGGCGCTGATGGTCAAGCCGATGGGGATTGCGGTGACCCGGCTCGCGAGTGGACTGCCGGTCGGCGGCGATCTGGAGTACGCCGACGAGATCACGTTGGGCCGGGCCTTCGAGGGGCGCCGCGCGGTCTGATGCCGTGGCCTGGTGGTGGGCGGCGTCTCCTCCCACCACCGGGCTACCGCTCCCGTGCCGATGAGCGCCGGTCGATACCCCGCACCGTCCGGTGAGGAAACCATGCGAAGGTGTCGGCTTGATAGCGATTGCCCCTCGCCCGTTCCTCTTCTCTGTGACATGCCATAACCTCCCGCACACGGACTGAGTCACAGCTCGGCGTGTACACATGCGCATACACAGAGGTGAGAGATGCAGGCGAGCAGGCTGAAAACGGCCGTGGCCCTCGCGGCCGCGGCCGCCCTGGCGGTCGGTGCGTCCGGCTGCGCCAAGAGCGACCGGGAAGAAGGCGGTGGGGAGGCCAAGAGCGGCGGCACCTTCGTCTTCGCCGGTGCCGGGGACCCGAAGAACTTCGACCCGATCTTCAACGACGACGGCGAGACCTTCCGGCCGATCCGCCAGATGTACGACACCCTCGTGCAGAACAAGCCCGGCACCGCCGATCTGCAGGGTGCCCTGGCGGAGAGCTGGGAACACGACCCGGAGGGCAAGGTCTGGACCTTCAAGCTCCGCAAGGGAGTGAAGTTCCACGACGGCACCGACTTCAACGCCGCGGCGGTCTGCTTCAACTTCGACCGCTGGTTCAACATGAAGGGCGCTGCCGCCCAGTCGCAGATGATCTACTACTCGGACGTCTTCGGCGGCTTCGCCAAGAACGAGGCCGAGGGTACCGGCGACCCGATCTACAACAAGTGCGAGGCGAAGGACGAGGGCACCGCCGTCGTCACGATGAACAAGTACAAGGGTGCCTTCCCGGGCGCCTTCGCGCTCACCGCGCTCTCGATCGCCAGCCCTGACGCGCTGAAGAAGTACGACGCCGACACGGTCAAGCAGAACGGCGACTCCTTCGAGTACAGCGCGTTCGCCAGCGAGCACCCGGTCGGTACCGGCCCGTTCAAGTTCGTGGGCTGGGACAAGAGCAAGGGTGAGATCACCCTGGAGCGCAACGCCGACTACTGGGGCGAGAAGGCCAAGGTCGACAAGCTGATCATCAAGGTCATCAAGGACGAGAACACCCGCAAGCAGGAACTGCGGGCGGGCACCGTCCAGGGCATCGACTTCCCGGCCCCGGCCGACCGCAAGGCGCTGGCCGGCGAGGGCTTCCAGGTCCTCGACCGCCCGGCGTTCAACATCCTCTACCTCGGCTTCAACCAGAAGAACCCGAAGCTGAAGGACCTGCGGGTGCGGCAGGCGATCGCCCACGCCCTCAACCGTCAGCAGCTCGTCCAGACCAAGGGCCCGGGTGGCACCAAGGTCGCCGACGAGTTCATGCCGGAGAGCGTGCTCGGCTACGCGCCGGACGTGCAGAAGTACGACTACAACCCGGAGAAGGCCAAGCAGCTGCTCAAGGAGGCCGGCGCGGAGAAGTTGACGCTCAACTTCTACTACCCGACCGACGTGTCCCGGCCGTACATGCCGAACCCGCAGGAGATCTTCACCGTGCTCGCCAACGACCTGAAGGCCGTCGGCATCACGGTCAACGGTGTGGCCCGCCCGTGGAACGGTGGCTACAAGGACGACGTGCAGCAGTTCGGCAAGCACGACCTGCACCTGCTCGGCTGGACCGGTGACTACAACGACCCGGGCAACTTCGTCGGCACGTTCTTCGGCCGCGCGAAGGTCGAGTTCGGCGCCGCGGGCATGACCGACATGTTCGAGGCCATCGCCAAGGCCGACGGCACGGTCGACGAGACCGCCAAGAAGGCGGCCTGGGAGCAGGTCAACCGCGACATCGCCGCCAAGTGGCTGCCGGCCGTGCCGGTCTGGCACGCCCCGCCGGCCATCGTGGTCACCAAGGACGTCAAGGGTCTCGTCGCCAGCCCGCTGACCGACGAGCGGTTCAACACCGTCAGCGTCGGCTGACGCGACATCCACCGCTGACGTTCCACGCGGAATCGGCCCGGGCCGGGCGCTCGCTCCCGGCCCGGGCCGACCCGCTGTTCAACCGAGAATCTGGTGTGTGAGAGATGTTGCGAGTCATAGTTCGCCGCCTGCTCCAGCTGGTGGTGACCCTGATAGGGCTGTCCGCTCTGGTCTTCGTCTGGCTGCGGAATCTGCCCGGTGGCCCGGTCGAGGCGCTGCTCGGTGAGCGGGCCACGCCGGAGCGCCGCGCGCTGCTGATCAAGGCGCTGGGCTACGACCAGCCGGTCCTGGTGCAGTACGCGAAGTTCATGCAGCGGTTGATCACCGGCGACTTCGGCAACTCGATCCGGAGCGGTGACCCGGTCACCGAGGTGATCGGCCGTGCCTTCCCGGCGACCGTCGAGCTGGCCGCCGCCGCCATGATCATCGCGATCGGGCTCGGTGTGCCGCTCGGCTACCTCGCCGCCCGCCACCGCGGCCGGCTGCTCGACAACCTGAGCATCGGCGGCACCCTGCTCGGCATCTCGATCCCGATCTTCTTCCTGGGCTATCTGCTCAAGGACGTGTTCACCCAGAACATGCACATGTTCCCGCCGTCGGGCCGGATCAGCACCGGGTTGGACAACACCGACGTGACCGGCTTCTTCGTGCTGGACGGCCTGCTCACCCGGGAGTTCGACGCCGCCGGCGACGCGCTGTGGCACCTGATCCTGCCGGCGATCACGCTGGCCACCATCCCGCTCGCGGTCGTCGTCCGGATCACCCGGGCCAGCGTGCTCGACGTGCTCAACGAGGACTTCGTCCGCACCGCCGAGGCGAAGGGTCTGCGGCACCGTACGATCCGGGGCCGGCACATCCTGCGCAACGCGCTGCTGCCGGTGGTCACCACCATCGGCCTGCAGACCGGTGCGCTGCTCTCCGGCGCGGTGCTCACCGAGCGGGTCTACAACTGGGGCGGGCTCGGCACGCTGATCTACGACTCGATCAGCGGCGGCCGCGACTACCCGGTGCTGCAGGCGCTGATCCTGCTGGCCGCGCTGGTATTCGTGCTGGTCAACCTCCTGGTCGACCTCTCCTACGCCTTCATCGACCCCAGGGTGCGTGTGCGATGAGCGATCCGATCACCCGGCCCGTCGTGGGCACCCCGCGCGAGAGCGTGGACCCGTCGGCCGTCACCGAGAAGCCCGAGGGCAGCCTGCCCCGCGGCTTGGACCGGCTCGGCGAGCGCAAGCGCGCCCGGCTGGAGCAGCTGGCTCAGGCCACCGCCGAGAAGGGCGGGGTGAGCCTGGTCCGGGACGCGCTCCGCCGGCTGCGCCGCAACCCGACCGCGATGGTCGGCGCGGCGATCGTGGCGCTCTTCGTGCTCGTCGCGATCTTCGCGCCGCTGCTCGCACCACACGACCCGGCGCAGCGCTTCGACGAGCTGACCAAGAACCTGACCGTCGACAACATCCCCGGGGCCAGCAGCGATTTCCCGCTCGGCTCCGACCCGCTCGGCCGGGACTTCCTGTCCCGGATGATCCACGGCAGCCGGCAGACACTGTTCGTCGGCGTGCTCGCCACGCTGATCGGGCTGATCCTGGGTGTGCTGGTGGGTGCGATCGCCGGCGCGTTCGGCGGCTGGGTCGACAACATCCTCATGCGCTTCACCGACGTGATGCTGGCCCTGCCCGCCCTGCTGCTGGCGATCAGCCTGGTGGCCCTGGCCAGCCGGTCCAGCCAATGGACTGTCATCCTCGCGGTGGCCATCGTCAACGTGCCGATCTTCGCCCGGCTGCTACGCGGCTCGATGCTCGCCCAGCGGGAGAGCGACCACGTGCTGGCTGCCCGGGCACTGGGCGTCAAGCGTGGGGCGATCGTGCTGCGGCACATGCTGCCGAACGCGATGACGGCGGTGATCGTGCAGGCGACGCTGACGCTCTCCACCGCGATCCTGGAAGCCGCGTCGCTGTCCTTCCTCGGCCTCGGTGACCCCGACATCAACCGCGCGGAGTGGGGCCTGATGCTCGGTGTGGACGGTCAGCGCTACTTCGAGGTCCGGCCCGAGCTGGCCTACTTCCCGGCCGCCGCGATCATCGTGGTGGCGCTCGGCTTCACCCTGTTGGGCGAGGGCATGCGCGAGGCGATCGACCCGAAGAGCCGGCGGTGACGGCGATGTGGACATATGTGCGGCACGGTGAGGAAGTGACCCGATGAGCCTGCTCGACGTACGCGACCTGAGCGTCGTGTTCCAGCGCAAGGGTGAGCGGCCGTTCACCGCCGTCGACGAGGTCAGCTTCAGCGTGGAGCCGGGGCAGACGGTCGGCCTGGTGGGCGAGTCCGGCTGCGGCAAGAGCGTCACCAGCCTGGCGATCATGGGCCTGCTGCCGAAGCGCGGCAACAAGGTCACCGGCGAGGTCAACTTCGACGGCGCCGACCTGCTGAAGCTGCGGCCGGAGGACCTGCGGGACCGGCGTGGCCGGGACATCGGCATGATCTTCCAGGATCCGCTCTCCTCACTGAACCCGGTGATCCCGATCGGCATCCAGGTGGCCGAGGTGCTCGAACGGCACCGTGGCATGGACCACAAGGTGGCGCTCAAGGAGGCCCGGGAACTGCTCGACGCGGTCGGCATCCCGGACCCGATGCGGCGACTGAAGGAATACCCGCACCAGATCTCCGGCGGCATGCGCCAGCGCGCGCTGATCGCCATCGCGCTGGCCTGCAAGCCACGGCTGCTGATCGCGGACGAGCCGACCACCGCGCTGGACGTGACGATCCAGGCGCAGATCCTCACGTTGCTCAAGCAGCTGGTCGACGAGACCGGCACCGCGCTGATCATGATCACGCACGACCTGGGCGTGGTGGCCGGCCTCTGCGACACGGTGAACGTCCTCTACGGCGGCAAGATCGTCGAGCGGGCGGAGCGGCACGAGTTGTTCGCCCGGCCGCGGCACCCGTACACCCACGGGCTGCTCAACTCCGTGCCGAGGCTCGACTCGCCCCGCGGCGAGCGGCTGCACGCCATCCGTGGTTCGGTGGCCGACAACATTCCGTGGGTCGAGGGCTGCGCGTTCGCTCCCCGGTGCGACAACGTGGTGGACGCCTGCCTGGACGGGACCCCGCCGCTGGAGCCCACCGCGAACGGCGGCGACCTGCGCTGCAACAACCCCGTTTCCGAGGAGGTGGCGGTTCCGTGACCGAGCCGACCGAGTCGACCGGACCTCTGGTCGAACTGCGCGACGTCAAGGTCCACTTCCCGATCAAGAGCGGTGTCCTGTTCGACCGCACGATCGGGCAGGTCTACGCCGTCGACGGAGTCTCGCTCACCATCAACCGGGGCGAGACCTACGGGCTGGTGGGCGAGTCGGGTTGCGGCAAGTCCACGCTCGGCCGGGGCCTGCTGCGGCTGGTCGAGCCGACCGACGGCGAGATCGTCTTCGACGGTACGGACCTCCGCTCACTCAAGGACGAGCCGATGCGCCGGATCCGCCGCCGGATCCAGATGATCTTCCAGGATCCGCTGTCCAGCCTCGATCCCCGACAGTCGGTGGAGTCGCTGCTGGTCGAAGGGCTCAAGGCGCACGGCCTGGCGAAGGACAAGGCGGCCGTCGGCAAGCGGCTCCGCGAGGCGCTCTCCGCTGTCGGTCTGCCGGCGTCGGCGCTGAGCAAGTATCCGCACGAGTTCTCCGGCGGCCAGCGCCAGCGCATCGGTATCGCCCGCGCGCTCGTGCTCGAACCGGACCTGATCGTCGCCGACGAGCCGGTCTCCGCGCTGGACGTGTCGATTCAGGCCCAGGTGCTCAACCTGCTCGACGAGTTGCAGGAGGAGCGCGGTCTCACGTACCTGATCATCGCGCACGACCTGGCGGTGGTCCGGCACATCGCGGACACGGTCGGGGTGATGTACCTCGGCGGCCTGGTCGAGGAGGCGTCCAGCGACGACCTCTACCGGGCGCCGATGCACCCGTACACCCGGGCGCTCATGTCGGCGGTGCCGGTGCCCGACCCGCAGGTGGAGGACCGCCGGGAACGGATCCTGCTCGCCGGCGACCTCCCGTCACCGGCGAACCCGCCGGCCGGCTGCCGGTTCCACACCCGCTGCCCGTGGGCCCAGCCCACCCGCTGCGCCGAGGAGCGGCCCGCGCTGCGCGAGGTGCTCGACGGGCACCGGGTCGCCTGCCACTACGCGGAGGACATCGCCGACGGCCGGATCCGGCCGCACGAGGTCGAGCCGGAACTGGTCCGGCCGGACGACGGGGCGGCACCGGGCGAGACCGGCGAACTCATCCCCACCCCGTGACGCGTGGACGCGTCGGCCCATTCGATCGGAGGGCCGACGCGTCCGCCGGACTCAGCCCTCGGGGCGGTCGAGCAGACCCACCGCGATCGTGTGCACCGCGTCCAGCGCGGCCGGGTCGGCCAGCGGCGCTGACCCGCCGGTGACCGCGTACCACTCGTCGGCGTCCTTGTACTGCACCCGCAGCGTCACCCGGCCGTCGGCGTGCTCGGTGCGCAGCGTCAACTCGCCGGTCACCACGCCGACCTCGTCGGTCATCACCCCGCCCGGACCGGGGGTGATGTCAGTGGTGCGTTCCGCCGGTCCGCCCGGCGCGCCGCCGGCCGGCGCACCAGGCACCGCGTCGGCGGCCATGCCCGCCCCGGAGACGTCGGCGGGTTCGGGCTGCCTGCCGTCCGCCGTCATCCCGGCCGAGGCCGGGCCGGCGGGTTCCGTACCCGTCTGCGGGGTCGGTGTGGCGTCCGGCCCCGTCACGGCTTGCTCGCCCATGTGCAGCCCTCCAGCATGTCGGTGAGAGCGGCCTTCTCGGCGCTTGTCACAGTCAGCTTCCAGTAGTGCTTGACCGTCACCCAGTCCGCCGCGTACTGACACCAGGACGACCTGTTCGGCGGCTTCCACTGGGACGGATCCTGGTCACCCTTTGCCCGGTTGGACCGCGCCGAAACCGCGATGAGCTGTGGCCGGGTCAGGTCGTTCGCGAAGTCGCCGCGCTTCGAGTCGTCCCACTCGTCCGCGCCGGAGCGCCACGCGGCGGCCAGCGGCACGGTGTGGTCGATGTCCACGCCCGACGGATCGTTCAGGACCACACCGTCGTAGACGCTCTCCCACCGGCCACCCACCACGTTGCAGCCGGACAGCTTGATGCCCTCGCCGTCGCGTTGCAGCACGCTGTCGCGTACGTCGCAGTTCTTGCCGGTGTTCCGCCAGTGCGGGAAGCGGGAGCGACTGTAGCCCTTCATCGACCCGGCGGTGGCCACTGTCAGCTCACCGAGCTGCTTGTTCACGTTCCCGGAGGCGCTCGGCGGCGCCTCCGGCTCGCTGACCGACACGTCGCAGCCGGCCACGCCGAGGGCGAGCACCGCGCTCAGCGCGGCGGCCAGTCCGGCTCGGGCTCCTGATCTCGTACGCACAGACGACACCTCTCCAGCTTGCGTGCTCCGGGCGAGTCCGCACAGTACCCGGCGGCGGTTTCCGCGATTCGTGGCGTCGACGGTGGGCGGCGGGCAGAGTGGTGAGACGTGACAGCACCCGCTCCCGCGTTGCGTACCGGCACCACCGCCGGACGCGGCACGCTGCTCGCCGCGATCCTCGCCTCCGGCATGGTGTTCCTGGACAGCACTGTCGTCAACGTCGCGCTGCCGCGCCTCGGCGCCGAGCTGGACGCCACGGTCGCCGGTCTGCAGTGGACCGTGAACGGCTATCTGCTCATGCTCGCCGCGTTCGTGCTGCTCGGCGGCGCGCTCGGGGACCGGTTCGGGCGGCGGCGGGTCTTCCTGCTCGGCGTGGTCTGGTTCGCGGCGGCGTCGGTGCTCTGCGGGCTGGCGCAGGACACCGGCTGGCTCGTCGCCGCCCGGTTCCTCCAGGGCGCCAGCGGGGCGCTGCTCACCCCCGGGTCGCTGTCGGTGCTCCAGGCCAGCTTCCACCCGGACGACAGGGGCCGGGCCATCGGCACCTGGTCCGGTCTGTCCGGAGTGTCCACCGCGCTCGGTCCGCTGCTCGGCGGCTGGCTCATCGACACCCTCTCCTGGCGATGGATCTTCTTCGTCAACCTGCCGCTGGCCGTCGGCGTGGTGCTCGCCGCGCTGCGCTGGGTGCCGGAGAGCCGCGACGAGCAGGTGTCGCGTACCGGAGGCGGGCGACGGTTCGACGTGGCGGGCGCGCTGCTCGGCGCGCTGGCGCTCGGCGGTGTCACGTACGCGCTGATCGACGCCCCGGCGCGCGGCCTGGACTCCCCGGCGGTGCTGGTCTCGGCGGTGCTCGGAGTGGTCGCCGTGGTGGTCTTCGTGCTGGTCGAGCGGCGGCGCGGGGACACCGCGATGCTGCCCACCGGGCTGTTCTCCAGCCGGCTGTTCTCCGTACTGAACGTCTTCACGGTGGTGGTGTACGCCGCGCTCGGCGGGTTCACCTTCTTCCTCGCCGTCTACCTGCAGAACGTGGTCGGCTGGTCGGCGCTTCTCACCGGCCTGGCCACAGTGCCGATGACGGTGCTGCTGCTCGTCGGCTCGCCACGCGCGGGCGCGCTGTCGGCCCGCATCGGCCCCCGGCTGCCGCTCACCGTCGGCCCGGTGATCGCCGCTGTGGGCCTGCTGCTGCTGCGCCGGGTCGGGCCGGGTGCGTCGTACTGGGTGGACGTGCTGCCGGGCGTGGCGCTGTTCGGCGCCGGGCTCACGCTCGTGGTGGCGCCGCTGACCACGTCGGTGCTGGGCGCGGTCTCGGACCGGTTCGCCGGGGTGGCGAGCGGCTTCAACAACGCCGCCTCCCGGGCCGGTGGGCTGCTCGCGGTGGCCGCGCTGCCGCTGCTGGTCGGGCTCTCGGGCACCGGGTACGAGCAGAAGGGGGCGCTCGCTGGCGCGTACCGGGGGGCGTTGGCGTGGTGCGCGGGGCTGCTGCTCGCCGGCGCGGTGCTCGCCGCCGTGCTGATCCACCGCCCCCGGCGGGGGGAAGGAAGGGCCCCTTCTTAACGCCTCAGGCAGAGGAAGGGCCCCTTGTTAACACTCGGGCCATTCGGGCGCGGGCGTTAAGAAGGGCCCCCTCCTATGCAGAATGCGTTAAGAAGGGGCCCTTCCTTACACCTCAAGCACCTCAGGCGCGGGTGCGGTTCACCGCGCTCGTGACCGCCTTGATCGAGGCGGTGACGATGTTGGCGTCCACTCCGACGCCCCACACCGTGCGGCCGTCCACCTCGCACTCCACGTACGCGGCGGCCTGCGCGTCCCCACCGGAGGACAGCGCGTGCTCGTGGTAGTCGAGCACCCGTACCGCCACGCCCAGGGACTGCAACGCGTTGACGTACGCGTCGATCGGGCCGTTGCCGACGGCGGTGAGCGCGCGGGTCTCGCCGCCGAAGCCGACGCGGGCGTCGATCTCGACCTTGCCGTCGACGGTGCCGATCGTGTAGTCGGCCAGCTTCACGGCCGGGTCGACCTGGTGGTCGACCAGGTAGTTGCGGGCGAAGATGTCCCACATCGCGCCCGGCTCGACCTCGCCGCCGTCGTGGTCGGTGACGTGCTGCACCACGCCGGAGAACTCGATCTGGAGGCGGCGCGGCAGGTCGAGCTGGTGCTCGGTCTTCATGATGTACGCGACGCCGCCCTTGCCGGACTGCGAGTTGACCCGGATGACCGCCTCGTACGTGCGGCCCAGGTCCTTCGGGTCGATCGGCAGGTAGGGCACGGCCCAGGTGAAGTCGTCCACCGGCACCCCGGCCGCCGCCGCGTCGGCGTTCAGCGCGGCGAAGCCCTTGTTGATCGCGTCCTGGTGGGAGCCGGAGAACGCGGTGTAGACCAGGTCGCCCGCGTACGGGTGGCGCTCGTGCACCGGCAGCTGGTTGCAGTACTCGACGGCGCGCTTGATCTCGTCGATGTTCGAGAAGTCGATCATCGGGTCGATGCCCTGGGAGAACAGGTTCAGGCCCAGCGTCACCAGGTCGACGTTGCCGGTGCGCTCACCGTTGCCGAACAGGCAGCCCTCGATCCGGTCGGCGCCGGCCAGCAGGCCCAGCTCGGCGGCGGCCACGCCGGTGCCCCGGTCGTTGTGCGGGTGCAGGCTCAGCACCAGGCTGTCCCGCCGGGGCAGGCGCCGGTGCATCCACTCGATCGAGTCGGCGTAGACGTTCGGCATCGCCATCTCGACGGTGGCCGGCAGGTTGATGATCAGCTTGCGGTCCGGGGTCGGGTCGATCACGTCGATGACCGCCGAGCAGACCTCCAGCGCGTACTCCAGCTCGGTGCCCGTGTACGACTCCGGCGAGTACTCGTAGTGGATGTCGGTGTCCGGGGTGTGGATCTCCGCGTACTTCTGGCACAGCCGCGCGCCCTGGGTGGCGATGTCGGTGATGCCGTCGCGGTCCAGCCCGAAGACCACCCGGCGCTGCAGCGTCGAGGTGGAGTTGTAGAAGTGCACGATGGCCCGGCGGGCGCCGCGCAGGGACTCGAAGGTGCGCTCGATCAGGTGCTCCCGGCACTGCGTCAGCACCTGGATGGTGACGTCCTCGGGGATCAGATCCTGCTCGATCAGCTGCCGTACGAAGTCGTAGTCGGTCTGGCTCGCCGACGGGAAGCCGACCTCGATCTCCTTGTAGCCCATCTGCACCAGGAGCTGGAACATCCGCCGCTTACGCTCGGGCGACATCGGGTCGATCAGGGCCTGGTTGCCGTCGCGGAGGTCGACCGCGCACCAGCGGGGCGCGGCCTCGACGCGGCGGGTGGGCCAGGAGCGGTCCGGCAGGTCGACGCCGAACTCCCTGTCGTACGGGACGTAGCGGTGGACCGGCATCCGGCTGGGGCGCTGGCGGGCGAACGGATCGGTGGCGGTGACAGGTTGAGCCATCTCGGAGTGCTCCCTGGAACATGTGGCGTCAGCAGATCGGAAAGGTGTCGGCGGGATGCCGGGCGACGGTGCGCGGCGGTGCCGAGGAGAAGATCGGATGTGCTGGACGGCGCGTAGCGACTCCGCGACGAGGTGCCGGCCGGTCAGGCCTCGTCGCGGCAGCCAAGGAGAAGGTACGCGCGCCACATGACAAGGTCACCCTACGTGGTGGGACGGGTCGTGGGAAGGCTGGTCCGGACTATGGGATCAGAGTCACGGAGCCGGTGGACCTCGGCACGCCCGGTAGCCGGGGGGTCCGCTCCGCCCGGGTCACCGCCGGCACGATCACCAGCCCGACCAGGACGAACAGCGTCGCCGCCGGATACCAGCCCCAGCCGCCGGTGCTCACGCCGAGCGCGGTCAGCCCGGCCGGAGCGACCAGGAACTGCACCTGCGAGCCGAGCCCGAAAGCGCCGACGTACGCGCCGCGCCGGTCGGCGGGCGGCAGCGTGGCGGTGAGTCCCCAGGCGCCCGCCGCCTCGGTCAGCTCCGCCAGGATGAGCAGCATCGCGGCGGCCACCAGCGCCGCCACGGTGAGCCAGCCCCGGGTGACGCCGGAGACCGGCAGGACCACGCAGAACAGGGCGATCAGCAGCGCGCCCCGGCGGGACGCCCGGGCCGCGCCCGGCGCGGTGTCCGCGCCCCGGCTGGCCCGCACCTGGAGCAGCACGATCAGCACGGTGTTGAGCAGGACCAGCGCCGCGATGATCGTCTTCGGCGCATCGGTACGGGTGAGGATCCACAGCGGCAGCACCGTCAGGTAGAGCGTCTGGTGCGCGGTGAGCAGCCCGGACAGCAGCGCGACGGTCATGAACGGCCGGTCCCGCAGCACCGCGAGCCGGCTCGTCGGCTCCGCCGGGCGGGTCACCTCCGGCAGTCGCGGCAGCCGGTGCACGAAGACGGCTGTCACCAGGAAGACCACGGCGATGAACCAGACCATCCCGCGGTACGCCCAGATCGTGTCGACGGCCAGCACCAGGCCGCTGATCAGCGCGCCGAGGCCGAAGCCGACGTTCATCGAGGAGCGCTGGTAGGCCAGCGCGGTGACCCGTTCCTCCGGCCGCAGCACATTGATCGAGTAGACCTGGCGGGCGCTGCCGAGAGCGGTGCCGGCCACGCCCAGCGCGATCACCACGGCGAGGAACCCGGCGAAGCCGCCGACGAGCGGGTACGCCGCGAAGAGAGCCGCGTCGAGCAGCAGGCAGACGATCCACACCCGCTGCGGGCCGTACCGGTCGGTGAGCCCGCCGAGCGGGACGCTGCCGAGCAGGGACACCCCGGCGGCGAGCGACAGGCCGAGTCCCACCTGGGCCGGGCCGAGTCCCAGCGCCCGGGTGAAGAACACCGCGCTGCCGGCCTTGAACAGGCCGTTGCCGACGGCGTAGACCATGGCCTGTACGGCCAGGGCGCGGGTCAGCCCGGCCGGCGGTACGACGTCGCGGACGGCGGTGCGGATGCTCTCTCGTGCCCCCATGGCCGGTGAGCAGATCGCGCCCCCCACGCATCGGTCGAGCCTTTTAGGCTGGACCGAATCCGGGGGTGCGCATGTCCGAGTTGCGGTTCACTCCGGCCGATGTAGCCGGCGTGCGGTTCGGCGTGTCGCCGGCCAACGAGACGGTCATGAGCATGTGGGCGCTCGCCGACCCGGCCCGCTACCCGGTGCACCTGCGGTGGATCGACAGCGCCCGGACGACGTTGCGCCGCCCGGAGGTGGCCGAGCGGGTCCGTCCGCTCGTCGAGTTGACCCGGCCGCGGCGCTGGCTGCCCGACTTCCTCACCCCGGCGGCCCGGCCCGGGGCGGAGATGGACGGCCAGCTCGACCAGATCGCGTCGACGCCGCCCGACGTGGTGGTCCGGGACCTGCTGGCCACCACCCCGAGGCGGCCGCTGAACCCGTTCGGGCGGGCGTTGCTCGCCGATCCGGCGGGGCTGCTGCCGCAGCTCGTCGAGGCGGTACGGGTCTGGCACGAGGAGGCGATCGCCGCCGACTGGCCGCGGATGCGGGCACTGCTCGACGCCGACGTCGCGTACCGGGCGGCCCAGCTCGCCGAGGGCGGCGCCGGGCAGCTGTTCGAGCGGATCCATCCCAGCCTGCGGTGGCTCGGTGACCGCGTGGTCAGCGACGACCCGTTCGAGCGGGACTTCGACCTGCGCGGGCGGGGCCTGGCGCTGAACCCGAGCGTGTTCACCGACCGGCGGGTGCTGTGGAACCTGCTGGAGGATTCGCTCCCCGCCGGGGCGTACCCGGTGCGGGCGGTCGGGACGCTGTGGGAACGCGGACCCGAACCGGCCGGCGACGCGCTGGCCCGGGTGGTCGGCGGCGGCCGGGCCGCGTTGCTGCGCCTGCTCGACGCGGCGACGACCACCACGGACCTCGCCCGGCTCACCGGGCTGTCCGCCGGGAACGTCTCCCAGCACCTCTCCGCGCTGCACGCCGCCGGTCTCGTCACCCGGCACCGGGCCGGGCGGCACGTGCTCTACCGCAACACCGAGGTCGGTGCCGCGTTGCTCCGCGCGGCCCGGGGCGGCTGAGCGGGACGGGTCACGGCGTGCCCGGGCTCGGGGCGTCCCGGCCCACCGGCTCGCCCTCGGTCACCGCGCCGGCCAGCTCGACGGTGCCCGGCGCGGCGCCCGGCTCGCCGGTCAGCGTCAGGGTGCCGAACCCGGCCCGTACCGCCGCCGGGGTGCCGTCCGCCCGGAAGCAGTAGATGCCCACGTCCAGCGGCGCGTTCAGCGACGCCGAGGTGCTGTCGACCGTGTAGCACGGGCCGTCGGTGCCGGGCAGCGACTCGGCGGGGGAGACCGCGAGCGGCGCACGCCTGTCGGTGAGCACCTCCAGCCAGTCGGTGAACGGGTGCTGCACGCGGGGGTCGAGCCGGCGCGGCACCGCGTCGTCGGCGTCGCCGAGGCGGACGCAGGTCGCCGCCCGGGCCCAGCCGGCCGAGGGCAGCGCGCACTGGAACAGCCCGTCGGAGGTGGCGGCCAGCGAGACGTCCACGGTGCCGGCGTGCCCCCAGCCGGGCACGTCGACCCGCCAGCTCCCGTCGTTCGCGCTGGTGACCGATACCGTGCGGGGCGTGCCCTCGGCGGGCGTGAAGGCGTACGTGGCGGTGAGGTGCCGGTCCTGCGCGGCGGCGGCCAGCCCGGCCAGTTCCTCGCGGGCGGCGTCGACCTGCACCGGGACCGGGTCGGCGGTGCCGGTGGGCGCCGCCTCGGGGTGGGCGCCGCCGCAGGCGGCCAGCAATGCCGGCAGGGTGAGCGCGAGCACGCCGGTCAGCCGGCGGGCCGCACGTCGATGAGCGTGCACCGGGTCATTCTGCGTCGTGAGGGCGGTCGCGGTCAGCCCACCGTACGGCTGTACCGCTTGGCGTGTCGCGTAGTCCCCGGCTCGTGAGCCGCCCCACGCCCGGGCCGGATGGTGGGATCACCCGGCCCGGCGTCGCGGCCCGCCCGATAGGCTGAGGCGGTCTGACACGCGCCGCCGGACCGAGAAACCCGGCGGCGTCGGCACGCTCAGGGTCGTCGCTGGGAGGGAGTGCACGTCGTGGCACTCGTGGTGCAGAAGTACGGCGGGTCCTCCGTCGCCAACGCCGAGCGGATCAAGCGGGTGGCCGAGCGCATCGTGGCCGCGCGCAAGGCCGGCGACGACGTGGTGGTGGTGGTGTCCGCCATGGGCGACACCACCGACGAGCTGCTCGACCTGGCCAACCAGGTCAGCCCGCTGCCGCCGGGCCGCGAGCTGGACATGCTGCTCACCGCCGGGGAGCGGATCTCCATGGCGCTGCTCGCCATGGCCATCCACAACCTGGGGTACGAGGCCCGTTCGTTCACCGGTTCGCAGGCGGGCGTGATCACGACCTCGGTGCACGGCCGGGCCCGGATCATCGACGTGACCCCGGGGCGCCTCAAGGGCGCGCTGGACGAGGGCGCGGTGGTCATCGTGGCCGGCTTCCAGGGCGTCTCGCAGGACACCAAGGACGTGACCACGCTCGGCCGGGGCGGCTCGGACACCACAGCCGTCGCGCTCGCCGCCGCGCTGGAGGCGGACGTCTGCGAGATCTACACCGACGTGGACGGCATCTTCTCGGCCGACCCGCGGATCGTGCCGAACGCCCGGCACATCAAGCAGATCACCTACGAGGAGATGCTGGAACTGGCGGCCTGCGGCGCGAAGGTGCTGCATCTGCGCAGCGTCGAGTACGCGCGGCGCGCGGGCTTGCCGATCCACGTCCGTTCGTCATACTCGACAAACACCGGCACGATGGTCACCGGATCGATGGAGGACCTTCCCGTGGAACAGGCACTGATCACCGGGGTCGCCCACGACCGCAGCGAGGCGAAGATCACGATCGTCGGCGTGCCCGACGAGCCGGGCGCCGCGGCGTCGATCTTCGACACCGTGGCTGGCGCGGAGATCAACATCGACATGATCGTGCAGAACGTGTCCACCGAGGGCACCGGCCGCACGGACATCTCGTTCACGCTGCCCAAGGCCGACGGCCCGACCGCGATGACCGCGCTCAGCAAGATCCAGGAGACGGTCAAGTTCAAGGGCCTGCTCTACGACGACCACGTCGGCAAGGTCTCGCTGATCGGCGCGGGCATGCGCTCGCACCCGGGTGTGGCGGCCGGCTTCTTCGCCGCCCTCGGCGCGGCCGGCGTGAACATCGAGATGATCTCCACCTCGGAGATCCGGGTCTCCGTGGTCTGCCGGGACACCGACCTGGACAAGGCGGTCCGCGCCATCCACGACGCCTTCGAGCTGGGTGGTGACACCGAAGCCGTCGTCTACGCCGGCACCGGGCGGTAACGCGCCGTGGCGTCGCTGCCCACCCTCGCCGTGGTCGGGGCGACAGGTGCCGTCGGTACGGTGATGTGCCAGATCCTCTCCTCCCGGCGCAACGTGTGGGGCGAGATCCGGCTGCTCGCCTCGGAGCGGTCGGCCGGCCGGCGCGTGCAGTGCCGGGGCGAGGAGCTGACCGTCCAGGCGCTCACCGCCGACGCGCTCGACGGCGTCGACGTGGCGATGTTCGACGTACCGGACGAGGTCTCCGCGCAGTGGGCCCCGGTCGCCGTCGCGCGCGGCGCTGTCGTGGTGGACAACTCCGGCGCGTTCCGGATGGACCGCGACGTGCCGCTCGTGGTGCCCGAGATCAACCCTGAGCAGGTACGCAACCGGCCCAAGGGCATCATCGCCAACGCCAACTGCACCACGCTGGCGATGATCGTGGCGGTCGCGCCACTGCACCGCGAGTACGGCCTGCGCGAGCTGGTGCTCGCGTCGTACCAGGCGGTCTCCGGGGCGGGTCAGGCCGGCGTGGACGCGCTGCACCTCCAGCTCGGCAAGATCGCCGGGGATCGGGTGCTCGGTTCCCGCGCCGGTGACGTGCGCCAGGCGGTGGGCGACGAGCTGGGTCCGTTCCCGGCGCCGCTGGCGCTCAACGTCGTGCCGTGGGCGGGGTCGCTGGCCGACGGCGGCTGGTCCTCCGAGGAGATGAAGCTGCGCAACGAGTCGCGCAAGATCCTCGGACTGCCCGACCTCAAGGTCTCCGCCACCTGCGTACGGGTGCCGGTGGTGACCGGTCACTCGGTCGCCGTGCACGCGGTCTTCGCCACCGAGGTGGCCGCCGAGGGCGCCCGTGAGGTGCTGCGCAACGCGCCCGGCGTGATCCTGGTCGACGACCCGGCGGCCGGGGAGTTCCCGATGCCGATCGACGCGGTCGGCACCGACCCGTCGTGGGTGGGCCGGATCCGCCGCGCGGTCGACGACCCCCGCGCCCTGGACCTCTTCGTCACGGGCGACAACCTCCGCAAGGGCGCCGCCCTCAACACGGCCCAGATAGCCGAACTCCTCGCCAAGGACCTGACCCGCCCCTGAGCGGTGTCCGCTCGCCGCGCCCGGTGTCTATGCGTTGTCAGGCGGCGGAGAGGTGGACGCCGTCTCGGCCGTGGCGCTTGACCGCGTACAGGGCCTGGTCGGCTCGGTGCAGGGTGCGTTCGGGGGACTCGCCGGGTCTGGGCAGGGCCACGCCGACGCTGATCGTCCGGCCGGTACGGCGGGCCGCCTCGGTGAGCCGTTCGGCGATCCGGACGGCCTCCTCCGGGCGGCTCACCTCGATCACCGCCACGAACTCGTCGCCGCCGGTCCGGTACAACTCGTCGCCCTGGCGCAGCGCGCCCTCCAGCGCCCGGGCCAGCCCCACCAGCAGCCGGTCGCCGGCCTGGTGGCCGTACGTGTCGTTGACGTCCTTGAACCCGTCCACGTCGATCGCCAGCAGCGCGGTACGCCCCGGCGTGGCGGTGGCGATCCGCTTCCCGAACGGGCCGGTGTGCCGTAGCCCGGTGAGCGGGTCGGAGCTGGCCTGCTCGCGGAGCCGGGCGAGCGTACGCAACCGGTCCAGGCAGGTCCACGCCTGCCCGGCGAGCAGCTCGATCAGGTTGACAGTGGTCGGGTCGGGACGCAGGCGCTGCTCGTCGGCGACCAGCAGCACGCCACCGGCGGCCGGTGTGCCGACCGGCACCGCCACCAGCGTGCGCGCGCCGGCCCGGGTCAGCGGCAGGTACTCCTCGGTGGGCGGGTGGCCCGCCTCGCCCAGCGTGTACGCCGAGCCGTACCGGTGGGCCCGGTCGATCATGCGATCGAGCGCGGCCGGTCCGGCCTCGTCCAGCTCGGCCCGGATCCTTGCCTCCAACTCGCCGGGTGTGCCGGTGGGCGCACCGAGGCGCGGGCCCTGCCGCCCGGTGAGCACCAGCACCGCGGCGGAGAGCGCCGACACGTCCCGGGCCGCGGCGAGCGCGGCGGTCATCAGGTCCCAGTCGGTCGGCGCTGCGGTGAACGCGGCGGCGTGCCGGAGCAGCTTCTCGCTGCGGCTCTCGGCCGGTGGCCCGCCCAGCGCGGCGATCCGCCCGCCGAGGCGGTCGGCCACCAGCTCGGCGGCCTCCCGCCACGCCGTGAGCACTACCGGCTCGCTCCACTGGAGGTCGAGCACCCCGATCGGACGGCCGTCCGGGTCGCGTACCGGCACGCAGAGTTCGGCGGTGACGTCCGGGCGGACCTCGAGGTAGTCGGGGTCGGCGCCGACGTCGGGCACGGCGGCGGTGAGGCCGGAGGCGTATACCCGCCGCACCACCGACGGTTCGGGCCGGTGGCGACCCGGCGGGGTGCCGTCGGCGGTGGCCGGTACGTGCGAGAAGACCTGCCAGGCGCCGGTGGCGGCGACGCAGCGCAGGCGGTCGTGGACGCGGAGCAGGACGGTGGCGGTCGCCGGCGTGTGCCGGGCGAGCGCGGCGACGGTCCACTGGCACGCCTCCGGGACGGTTGACGCCGTGGGGAGGCGCACCGTGACGTCGCGGAGAACTCGCTCGTGATCCACGTCGTTCCTGCTCGGAGGGGGGTCGGGTCGCGATCAAGGGTACTCAGCGCGACCGCCGCCGGCCTTCGTACACATGTGCTATCCACAGGCTGTGGACGCAGCCTGTGGGCGGAATCGGGCCTGCGCGAGGAGGGCGTACGGCGATAGCGTGAGGGCCCGGGCACCCGAGGAGGCCGCCGATGCTCATCGCCCAGCTCAGCGACCCGCATGTGACCACCGGCCCGCTCGCGGCCGATCCGGCGTCCGGGCTGCACCGGGCGCTCGGCGCGGTGCTCGCCCTGCGCCCGCGGCCCGACTGCGTGGTGATCACCGGTGACCTGACCGCCAACGGGCGCCCCGACGAATACCTCGCGCTGCGCGAGATCGTCGGCGCGTTCCCGCTGCCGGTGCACCTGGCGACGGGCAACCACGACGACCGCGAGTCGCTGCTCGACACGTTCGGCGGCACCCCCTACCTGGCCGGTGGCTTCTCGGCGCACTACCACGTCGACCTGCCGGACGCGACGCTCGTGGTGCTCGACTCGCTCACCCCGGGCGGCACCGGCGGCCGGCTCGGCGACGAGCAGCTCGCCTGGCTGGACGGGGTGCTCGCCGGGCGTACCGACGTGCCCGCCGTCGTGTGCCTGCACCATCCGCCGGTCGCGGTGGGCGTACCCGGCATGGACGCCGTCGGGCTCGCCGACGCCGAAGGGCTCGCCGCCGTGGTCGGCCGGCACCCCCATGTCGTACGCGTCACCGCGGGGCACCTGCACCGCCAGGTGACCAGCGCGTTCGCCGGTACGGTGCTGACCGTCGCGCCGAGCACCTGGATCCAGGTGAGCCTGGCCATGACCGACGAGGAGGTGCTCGGCTTCGTCGCCGAGCCGACCGCCTTCCTGCTCCACCTGATCGCCGACGGCGGCTGCGTGACGCACACCGTCCAGGTCAGCCACGCCGCCGGGCGCACCTGCTGGTTCTGACGCCGATGCTCTGGTATGTCGCGTACGGGTCCAATCTGCACGCCGCACGGCTCGACTGGTATCTGCGTGGCGGGTGTCCACCCGGCGGGCTGCGCACGTACCCCGGCTGCCGGGACCGCCGGCCACCGCGCCGGACGGTCCCGGTGCTGATCCCCGGCGGCGTCTACTTCGCCGGGGAGTCGCGGGCCTGGACCGGCGGCATGGCGTTCTACGACCCGCTGCTGCCCGGCCGGGCGGCAGCGCGCGGCTACCTGGTGACCGTCGAGCAGTTCGCGGACATCGCCGCGCAGGAGATGTACCGGCCGCTCGGCGCCGACCTGGCCGGGATCCGCGTGGCGGTCGAGACCGGCCGGGCGAGGCTCGGGCCGGGCCGCTACGAGACGCTGCTGCGCGTCGGTGTCCACGAGGGCCTGCCGATGCTCACGTTCACCGCGCCGCACCGGGCGGTGGAGGTGCCCTGGACCCGGCCCGCACCGGTCTACCTCGGCCTGCTGGCGCGCGGGCTGCGCGAGGCGCACGGATGGGACGCCGCGCGCACCGTCGGCTACCTGGCGGGCCGGCCGGGGGTCGCCGGGCGGTGGACCCGGTCCGCGTTGCGCGCGCTCGTCGGCGCCGCCTACAGCGGACCGCCGGACCGGCCCTCCGGGGCGTCAGTCGAGTTCGGACAGTTTGCTCGATATGCCGGGCCGTCGAAGATGAACGACCGTTCGGTCGGCGATGGGTGTCCGGCAGGAGGTGATTCGGGCGAAGACGGTTGCCAGCGCAAGGAATTCCGCGTGACATGAGCGTCGGCGCCGGCTCCCTGTCCCTGGGAGCCGGCGCCTTCGACGACGGCCGGCGCCGACAGCGTGCGCCGCGCGGAATTTCATCTGACCGTCATGTCCGACTCGTCCGGCAGACCGGTACCCGCCGTCCGAGACAGCGACGATTCCTGATGCCGCCCCGTTCGACCTGGCGGCTGGTGGATGAGAAGCTACCCCGGCGGGGTGGCGTTCCCCCGAGTACCGCTCTCCGCGATCGACACCTGTCACGGCACGGATAAGGGTCGCCGGGCGAACCATCGTCCGGACGCCACATACCTGCATCTCACGAGGAGTTCCATGTCCGTCACCGGGATGCGACGCCGGGCCGCCGTCGGCCTGGCCGCACTCGCCGCGACCGCGTTCACCGCGGTCGCCGTCACCCCCGACCAGGCCGAGGCCCGCCCGAAGCCGGTCGACGTCCAGTTGCTCGCGCTCAACGACTTCCACGGCAACCTGGAGCCGCCGAGCGGGTCCAGCGGCACCATCGACGGTCAGCCGGCCGGTGGTGCGGAATACCTGGCCAGCCACCTGAAGTCGATGCGCGCCGCCGCGAAGCAGCAGGGCAAGGGCACCGTCACCGTCGCCGCCGGTGACCTGATCGGCGCCTCGCCGCTGCTGTCCGCCGCGTTCCACGACGAGCCCACCATCGAGGAGATGAACCTCGCCGGGCTGGAGTTCGCGAGCGTCGGCAACCACGAGTTCGACGAGGGCGCGGCCGAGCTGCTGCGCATGCAGCGCGGTGGCTGCCACCCGGTCGACGGCTGCGCCGACGGCACGCCGTTCGGCGGCGCCAAGTTCACGTACCTCTCGGCGAACGCGTTCAAGACCTCCACCGGCCTGCCGCTGATGCAGCCGTTCGGCATCAAGATCGTCAAGGGTGTCCCGATCGGTTTCATCGGGATGACCCTGGAGGGCACCCCGAACATCGTCAGCCAGCAGGGCGTCGCCGGCCTGCGGTTCACCGACGAGGCCGACACCGCCAACAAGTACGCCAAGATCCTGCGCCTGCTCGGGGTCAAGAGCATCGTCGTGCTGCTGCACGAGGGTGGTGTGCAGAACGGCGGCGGCATCAACGACTGCACCGGGTTCAGCGGCCCGATCGTCGACATCGCCAACCGGATGGACCCGTCGATCGACGTGATCGTCAGCGGGCACACTCACGCCGCGTACAACTGCAACATCAACGGCAAGCTGGTCACCAGCGCCAGCTCGTTCGGCCGCCTGGTCACCCAGATCGACCTGAAGATCGACCCACGTACCCGCGACGTGGTGAGCGCGTCCGCGAACAACGTGGTGGTCACCCGGGACGTGAAGCCGGACCAGCCCTCGACCGACCTGATCAACAGGTACAAGACCGCGCTCGGCCCGGTGGCCGACCGGGTGGTCGGCGAGACCACCGCCGCGATCACCAAGACCCAGGAGAACCTGTACCAGACCGGGGTCGACGTCAACGGCAAGCCGACGTACCAGACCGGTGAGTCGCCGCTGGGCAACCTGATCGCCGACGCCCAGCTCGCCGCCACCGACACCGAGCAGAACGCGGTCGCCGCGTTCATGAACCCCGGTGGCGTACGCGCCGACCTCGACGCCGGCCCGGTCACCTACGCCGAGGCGTTCACCGTGCAGCCGTTCGCCAACAACCTGGTGACGCTCGACCTGACCGGCGCGCAGCTCTACTGCATGCTGGAGCAGCAGTTCACAGTGGCGCGTGTGCTCTACGCGTCCTCGACCGTCAACTACGTCGTGGACGTCAACGGCACCACCGCGCCGGCCGGCACGCCGTGCGCGGGCACCCGGGTGGTCCGGGGCAGCCTGACCATCAACGGCGCCCCGGTGGCGGACACCGCCACCTACCGGGTCACCGTGAACAACTTCCTCGCCGGTGGCGGCGACGGCTTCAGCGTCCTGACCGGCGGCACCAACGCGGTGACCGGCCAGATCGACCTGGACGCCTTCACCGCGTACCTGACCGAGAAGTCGCCGGTCTCCCCGCCGGCGCTGGACCGGATCCGCACGACCACCGAGGTCGCGGCCGGCTGACGGCCGACCGCACCGCCGACGGGCCCCGGAGCGTTCGCTCCGGGGCCCGTTCGCGTGTCAGGCTGCGCGCTTCGTCGCAGGCCGCCGGCTTCGTGTCAGGTCGCCCGCGCGGGCTCGGGCTCCGGCGTCGCGGCGGCCGTCGGACGGCCGTCCTGCGCGGCGGTGAGCAGCGGACGCAGCGACAGCGCGAGCAGCGAGGCGGCCAGGCAGCCGCCCACCACCACCGCCACCCAGACCCGCCCGTCGGCCGCACCGATCAGCGGGCCGGCGGTGACCGGACCGACCACGCCGCTGATCCCGAAGATCATCGAACTCATGGCGTTGTACCGGCCGCGCAACTCGTCCGTGGCCAGCGCGTTCGTGAGCGCCGGCATGACCGGCGACAGCATCGTCTCGCCGAACCCGAAGATCGCCGAGCAGGCCACCACGCCGAGCGCCGCGAGCACCGCGTTGCCGCCGCCCACCACGCCCGCCGCGCCGAGCACCAGCCACGCGCCGGCGAAGACCGCGCCGACTGTGGCGAGTGCCCGGGTGCGGCTGCGTCCCTCCAGCCGCCGGATCACCAGCAACTGCGAGAGCACGATCATGACGGTGTTCGCGGCGAGCGCCCACGCCACCACCCGGGGCGTCACCTCCACCACCCGGACCGAGTACGCCGCGAAGCCCACCTCGATCTGCGCGTACCCGCAGGTGGTGAGCACCAGGCCGAAGAGGACCAGGCGGCGGAACGGCCGGTCCCGCAGCACCGTCAGGTAGCCGCCGGTGCTCCGGCCGGCGGACTTCGCATCCGCGGCCACCGCCGGCCGGCGCCCGACCCGCGGCAGGCTCAGCAGGATCAGCGCCGGGATCAGGTAGCTCACCGCGTCCAGCAGGTAGATCACCTCGAAGGTGAACGGACGGGCCACGTCGACCACCGCGCCGGAGATCAGACCGCCCGTGCCGATACCGAGGTTGAGCAGCGCGAAGTTGAGCCCGAAGACGCGTTGCCGCTCGCCGTCGTCGGTCAGCGACGCCAGGATCGTGTTCTGCCCGGCCCAGATCGCCGAGCTGCCCACGGCGACAAGCGTCATCACGCCGAACGCCGACGCGGTCGAGTCGACGAGCGCCAGCGAGCCGGTGCCGATCGCCTCGATCACCAGGCAGGGCAGCACCACCCGGCGTGCACCGAACCGGTCGATGAACGTGCCGGCCAGCGGCGAGAGCGCCAGCGTGACAGCGCCGAACCAGCCGATCACCAGACCGGCCCGGGTGTCGGTCAGGCCGCGTACGTCGGTGAGGTAGATGAACAGGAACGGCAGGGTGAGGCCGCGCCCGACGGCGGAGAAGAGCGTGCCGAGCAGGATCCGGCGGGCTTCGGGACGGGCGGGCAGGGCGCGGCGCAGCATGGCAGGGATTCTGTTCGGCGGGTACGACGACCGCGACCCGTTTACTCCTTACACCCGCCGTCGCCGGGCCGGAAGGTGAGCGAGCACACGTGCTCTGCCATGCTGACCCGGTGACGACGACCTGGCGGCACCTGCCCGCACCGGCCCGCGAGATCGCCGAGACGGCCACCGACGCGGTGGGCGCCGCGCAGGCCCGCGACACCGAGGCGTACGCCCCGGCCGTCGAGCGGCTGGCCGCCGCCGACCGGGCCGGGCTGGTGCTGGGCGGCGTGGTCCGGCTGCTGCTGGAGGAGGGGCACCCGGACGGGCTGGACGGCGACGACGTACGGCAGGTGCTGGAACAGTGCGTCAGGTCGGCGGCGCCGTGGTGGCCCGACGTCGACCCGCACGTGTTGCTGGTGCTGCTGGCCGGCGCGCTCGGCGTCTACGACCCCGGCGACGACGACAGCCCGCCCGACCCGGCGGCGGTCGCCCGGCACGCGCCGCTGCTCGTGGCCGATCTGCTCGCGGTCACCGGACGGCCGTTCGCCGGTTACCTGACCGCCGCGTTCGCCGAGGTGGCGCGCACGGAGACGCACGACTGACGGTTCTGTCGACCCTCCTCTTCGGCGGGCTTGATCACGGCCTGGCCTGTTCACGGCCTGGCGGCTGCCGGCTTACGGGCTGGCGGCCAGGAAGACGAACGCGGCGAGCAGGACCAGGTGCACCCCGCCCTGGAGCACAGTCGCCCGGCCCGGCACGACGGTGAGCACCGCTGTCACGGCGGTCAGCGCCAGCAGCGTCATCTGGGTGCCGCCCAGGCCCAGCACCAGCGGCCCGTCCAGCCAGATCGAGGCGATCGCGATGGCCGGGATGGTCAGGCCGATGCTGGCCATGGCCGAGCCGAGCGCGAGATTGAGGCTGATCTGCACCCGGTCCCGCCGGGCCGCCCGGGCGGCGGCGAGCGTCTCCGGCAGCAGCACCAGCAGCGCGATGACCACGCCGACGAACGCCTGCGGCAGGTTGGCCGCGCTGACCGCCGTCTCGATCGCCGGGGAGATCGTCTTCGCGTCACCGACCACCGCTACCAGCGCCACCACCAGCAGGGCCAGGCTGGCCAGCGCGGTACGCGTGGACGGCGGCTCGGCGTGCCCGTCTCCGGTCTTGTCCTCGGCGAGGATGCTGCCCTCCTGGGTCACCGGGAGGAAGTAGTCGCGGTGCCGACCGGTCTGCACCATCACGAACAGCAGGTAGAGCGCCAGCGAGGCGACCGCCGCGAAGGCGAGCTGCGCGGGGGAGAACTCCGGCCCCGGCCGGCTGGTGGTGAACGTCGGCACCACCATGCTGAGCGTGGCCAGCGTCGCCACTGTGGCGAGCGCCCCGCCGGTGCCCTCCGGATTGAACACCGCGACCTTTCGCCGCAGCGCGCCGAGCAGCAGCGACAGGCCGAGGATGCCGTTGCAGGTGATCATGACGGCGGCGAAGACGGTGTCCCGCGCCAGCGCCTGCGTCTTGTCGCCGCCGCTGATCATCAGCGTGACGATCAGACCGACTTCGATCACGGTGACAGCCACCGCGAGCACGAGTGACCCGTACGGCTCACCGACCTTGTGCGCGACCACCTCGGCGTGGTGCACAGCGGCGAGCACAGCCGCCGCGAGCAGGGCCGCCACCACGAAGATGAGCGGGCCGGGCAGCTCCCGTCCCCAGGTCATCACGAGCACGAGCACGGCGACCAGGGGCGCGACGGTGGTCCAATCGGTGAGTCGGGATCGGATCATCGGCGGCATGCGGATACTTTGCCAGGAGGCACTGTCAACCCCGAGTGGCGGGGTGGCTTCGCGTAGTCGTGTCGATCTCGTCCGATCCCGTCAGGACCGGCTCCACGAGCCGAGCGGGTAGGTCACGGAGGTTCGCGATCACGGTTCCGATCCAGCCCGGGTCGGTGTCCTGGTGCTCGATGGTGCGCAGCACCATCATGCCGGTCGCCGCCGCCCCCGCCAGCTCGCCGTCCGCGCCGTCACCCACGTACACGCAGTCGGCGGGCGTGACGTCCAGCCGCTGCGCGGCGGTGCGGTAGATCGCCGGATCCGGCTTGGCCAGCCCGACGGCACAGGAGAAGACCGCGACGTCGAAGCGCCGGGCCAGCGGGGCGTCCGCCCACGCCTCGGCCGTCTCCGAGGTGGCGTTGCTGATCAGCGCCAGCCGGTGCCCGCGCTCGCGCAGCGCGTCGAGCACGTCCAGCGTGGCGGGCGAGACGCGGCCGAGCACGCGACGGGCGAGCGCGCGCCGGTGTGCCGCGGCCTCAGCCACCTGCTCGTCGGTCGGCGTACCGCCGAGCCGCCCGGCGAGGATGCGGACGGTCTCCTCCGCATCCCACCGGACCAGCCGGTCCCGCCAGGTCGCGTGGTACGCGGCGACGAGCGCCGCCGGATCCACCCCGACGATCGGAGCCATCTCGCCGACCACCCGGTCCCGCTCGTCGTCGGCGCCGTGGACCAGAGTGTGGAAGAGGTCGAAGACGACCGGCCGTGGCATGGCGGGATCCTACTGCGACGGTGGGCGGGGCCGGGAAACGCAGAGGGCACATCCGATCATCGGATGTGCCCTCTTACCTCTGGTCGGGGTGGCCGGATTCGAACCGACGACCTCTTCGTCCCGAACGAAGCGCGCTACCAAGCTGCGCCACACCCCGAGGCGTGCCGACAAATAGTAGCCCACCCGCCCGCACGGTCAAACTCGGTACCCCCCGCCCCGCGTACCCGGCAGATCTTGGTACGGATCGGCCCCCGGAGGGGCGGGCGCGTACCAAGATCTGAAGGGCGGCGGGGCGGGGAACCGTCAGCGGGGGATCAGCGTCAGGATGCTGGCCTCCGGGGGGCAGGCGAAGCGGATGGGGGCGGTGGGGTGGGTGCCGAGGCCGGCGGAGACGTGCAGCCAGGAGTCCGAGCCGGGCCAGCGGTGCAGTCCGCGCGCCATCGAGCGGGGCAGCCCGCAGTTGGTCACCAGGGCGCCGTACCCGGGCACGCATACCTGGCCGCCGTGGGTGTGCCCGGCGAGCAGCAGGCCGAAGCCGTCGGCCGCCATCCGGTCCAGCACCACGGGCTCGGGGGAGTGGGACACCGCGATTGACAGCGCCGCGTCGCCGCTGACCGGGCCGGCCACGGCGTCGTAGTCGTCCCGTTCGATGTGCGGATCGTCGACGCCGACGAGTTCGATCTCCCGCCCGCCGGCCTTGAGCGTGGTGCGGGCGTTGTTCAGGTCGGCCCAGCCCGCGCCGGTGAGGATGTCGCGCAGCTCCTCGTACGGCAGCGGCACGCCCTCGGTGTACTCCCGGTCGGGCAGGAAGTAGGTGAAGGGGTTCTTGAAGACCGGCCCGGTGTAGTCGTTGGAGCCGAAGACGAACGCGCCGGGCAGGTCGAGCAGCGGTTGCAGGGCGCGCAGCACGCCCGGCACGGACTCCGGGTGCGCCATGTTGTCGCCGGTGACCACCACCAAATCGGGGTCGAGCGCGGCCAGCGAGGCCACCCAGTCCTGCTTGCGTCGCTGGTCGGGCGTCATGTGCAGGTCGGACAGGTGCAGTACCCGCAGCGGTTCGGCGTCGGTCGGGAGGACCGGTACGTCGTACCGGCGGAGGGTGAACATGTTGCGCTCGATGAGCGACGCGTACGCCAGGGTGGCCGCACCGGCGGCGACGGTTCCGGCCGCGAGCCGGAATAGTGTGCGCTTTCGCATGGCGTTCAGGGTAGTTTCACCGTCCATGAGCACGCTGAAGGACCGTCTCACCGCCGACATGCGCGCCGCTCTCAAGGCGCGCGACGAGCTGACCACCTCCACGCTGCGGATGGCCCTGGCCGCCGTGGGCAACGCCGAGGTCGCCGGCCGGGAAAAGCGCGAGCTCAGCGACGACGAGGTGCTCGCCGTGCTGACCAAGGAGGCGAAGAAGCGCCGGGAGGCGGCGGTGGCTTTCGCCGACGCCGGGCGCGCCGAGCAGGCCGGCAAGGAGACCGCCGAGGGTGAGGTGCTGGAGCGCTACCTGCCCAGGCAGCTCCCCGACGAGGAGCTGGCCGAGCTGGTCTCGGGGGCGCTCGCCGCGGGTGGCTTCACCGGCAAGGCGCAGATGGGCCCGGCCATGAAGGCCGCCCAGGCCGCGGTGGCCGGCCGGGCCGAGGGTGGCCGGGTGGCCGCCGAGGTACGCCGCCAGCTCGGCCTCTGAGCCGGCGCTCCCGTAGTGCGGAAAGGACGACGGCCACCTCCCGTAGGAGGTGGCCGTCGCTGTCTGCTGTCTGGAATCAGTTCCCGGGTCGTCCCGGTCGGCCGTTACCTGGTCCGCCCGGGCCACCCGGCCGGTCCGGCGTCGCGCCGCCGCCCTGCTCCGGGGTGGTGCCCTTGCCGGAGCTGACCTCGATCATCACCACGCCGCCCTTGATGGTGCGCCCGTCCGGGCTGGTGCCGGCCGCGGTGCCGGCCGGGCACTCCGACGCCACCTTGTTGCTGGAGACCACCGGCTCGAAGCCGGCGCCCTTCAGCCGGGACTTCGCGGTCTCGATGGACTCGCACTTCACACCCGGGATGGAGCGCTGGTCGCCCAGGACGATCTTGCCGCTGGGCGGCGTGAAGTTCTTCCGCTCCTTGCCCCTCATGGCGTCGCGCAGCGTCTGGTAGACCGCCGGGTTGATGCCGGTGGGCACGTCGTGACCCATCTTCTGGGTGGTCTGCGGCCAGTCCGGGTCGGCCATGATGCCGGCCACCGCGTACTGCTTGGTCATCGCGACCAGCGCCGAGGTCTTCTCCGAGTCGGTGGTGCCGGACTTGCCGGCCACCGGAGCGTCGACGATGCCACGGACGTTGCCGGCGGTGGGGGTGCCGCACTTGGTGGTGGAGGAGCGGTCACCGACCGGGCAGCGGGCGGCGTCCACGGCGGCGCGGGCCACCTCGGTGCTGATCCGCTGCTCGCAGCGCGGGTTGGCGACGTCCAGCTTGTCGCCGTCCGGGCCACGGATCTCCTGCACCGGGATCGGCTCGCAGTACTTGCCGTCGGCGGCCAGCGTGGCGTACGCGTTCGCCAGCTCCAGCGGCGTGGTCTGGGAGACGCCGAGGCTGAACGCGCCCCACTGGTGCGGGTTGGCGGCGAGCTGCGCGTCGCTCGACGAGCGGAACGAGATGCCGAGCTTCTGTGCCGCCTTCACCACGTTCTCCGCGCCGACCCGCTGCTGCAGGTCGATGAAGAACGTGTTGACCGAGAAGCCGAAGCCGCTCCACATGTTGTGCATGCCGGCCATCGCGGGGTTGGCGTTCTTCGGGCAGTACTTGTTGGTGCCCGGGCAGGCGGCGGGCGAGTTGAACTCGACCGGGTAGTCGGACTTGAAGACCGGCCCCGCGTTGATGGGGTAGCTGAGCGGGTAGCCCTTCTCCAGCGCCGCCACCAGCGTGAAGATCTTGAAGGTCGAGCCGGCCTGGTAGCCGGCGATGCCGGGACCACCAGTGACCAGCGGGTTCACCGTGTTGGGGTAGTTACCCCGGATCTTCTTCTTGGCCTTCTTCGGGTCGCTGGAGATCTTGTTCTGCGGGTCGGCCGGGTCGTCGAGCTTGAAGTTCCGGTTCACCGCCACGGCGCGGACCCGGCCGGTGCCCGGCTCGATGGCGGCCACCATGCGGGCCGCCTTGCTGCTCTCGCCGAGCTTGTTGCGGACTGCCTTGTCGGCGCCCTTCTGGGCCTGGACGTCCAGCGTGGAGATGATGGTGTAGCCGCCGCTCTTGAGCCGCCGCTCACGGTCGTACGAGGTGGCGCCGAACGTCTCCTGCTGGAGCCACCAGCGGTAGAGGTAGTCGCAGAAGAAGCCCCACGAGCGGGTGGTGGTCTGGGTGCAGCCGTTCGGGGTGCGCTTGCCCTTGACCACGAGCTTGATCTTCTTGGCGGCGTCGGCCTCCTGCTGGGTGATCGCGCCGATCTGCACCATGTTCTGGATGACGTAGTCGCGCCGGCCGGCCGCCTCCGGGTAGCCCGACTTGGTGGTCGGGTCGAACGAGGTGGGGGCCTTCACCATGCCGGCGAGCATCGCCGACTCCTGGATGTCGAGCTTGCTCGGCGGCTTGTTGAAGTAGACCTGGCTGGCCGCCCAGATGCCGTACGCGCCGTTGCCGAACGCGGCGATGTTCAGGTAGCGCCGGAGGATCTCGTCCTTGGAGAGTTCCTTGTCGACCTGGAGCGCCAGGCTCATCTCGCGCAGCTTGCGGCCGCTGGTGTCCTCGGTCGCGGCGACGACGTCGGCCGGGTGGGTGGCCGAGTAGGAGATGGCCAGCCGGACGTACTGCATGGTGAGCGTCGACGCGCCCTGCCGGGAGGAGCCGGCGGCCTGGTTGTTGACGAAGGCGCGCGCCACACCGTTGATGTCCACGCCGTTGTGCTTGTAGAAGTCGTGGTCCTCGGCCGCGATGATGGCCTGCCTCATGTACGGCGAGATGTCCTCGAACTTGACGTCCTTGCGGTTCTCGTCGTACATCGTGGCCAGCACGGTCTTGCCGTCGGACGCGAGCAGCTTGGTGATCTGCGGGGCGCGGGCGACTGTCAGCTCCTTGGGCAGCGCCTCGAACGTCTCCGCACCCGCCTTGGCGGCCAGTCCGGACATCGCCGCCACGGGGAAGGCCGCCGCGGCGACCACCACTCCGGCCAGTAGGCCGCAGATCAGCAGCGATGCGGCGTTGGTCAGCACGTTGTGGTCACGTTTCCGCATCCAGGTCACCTCGACAGGGTACGCGAGCAGGGAACGGCGGGCGCGCGGGGAACTTTCCCCATTTCCTGCACGCGCCGGCCTCGTTGTGCTAAACGCACGAGCCCTGGTCCGAGGTTGCGTGAGATCCGGCGGAAGTCTCGCCGAACTCCGGGAGCGGCGCAGCGTTTTCACGTAGTCGGGCCGGGTAGTCGCGGGGCGAAAGCCCGGGAAGCCGGGAGTGTCCGGAATGATGGATTTCGCCGACAACGTTGCGTAATCGGGCGACTACACAGCATGATGGTGGCGGCGACCGCAGCCATGTGTCGTTCGTGCCTCCCTGGGGAGGCCGGCGCGAACGACCGGGGGGATGTACGAGGGGCTGCTCGCGCGAAGTCGGTAGGTACTGCAAGGGGGGACGTGTACAGATGGGCATGATCACTGACTGGCCGTCACTGGCGGCGTGTCAGAACGGAGACCCGGACGCGTTGTTCGTACAGGGCGCCGAACAGAACGTGGCGAAGAGGATCTGCCGGAGCTGCCCAGTTCGGTACGAGTGCCTGGCCGACGCGCTCGACAACCGGATCGAGTTCGGCGTGTGGGGTGGCATGACCGAGCGCGAGCGCCGGGCGTTGCTGCGCCGTCACCCGCAGGTGACCAGCTGGCGCAAGATGTTCGAGGCGGCCATGAAGAAGAACGCCAAGGAGAAGGCCGGCAAGGACAAGGTCCTGGTCACCACGGCCACCTGACCGGCCCGGTCAGCTCCGGCTGATCGCCTCGCCGATCGTCCGCAGCCCGTCGACGTCGTGCACGTCGGCGGGCTGCGCGGTCACCGACACCGCCGGCACCGCCGGGAACGCCTCGGTGAACCGGGCCGCCACCCGCTCCTCGCGTACCGCCTGCTGGGCCAGCGCGGCGTGCGCGCGCAACACCTCGGCGGCGCCCTCGTGCCCGCCCATGCCGGCCAGCCGCTCCGCGGCGGCCAGGCTCTCCGCCGCGGACAGGTCCGCCGCCGGCCGGTGCACCCGGTTGAGCACCAGCCCGGCCAGCGGCATCCGCTCTTCGCGCAGGCGGCCGGCGAAGTAGGCGGCCTCCCGGACCGCGTCCGGCTCCGGCGCCGCGACCAGCAGGAACGCCGTCTCCCGGGCCTGCAGGATCCGGTACGTCTGCTCGGCGCGCTGCCGGAACCCGCCGAACATCGAGTCGAGGGCGGCCACGAAGCCGGACAGGTCGGTGAGCAGCTGGGCGCCGATCACCTTCTGCACCACCTTGGAGAACATCCCGAAGCTCGCCGTGACCAGGCTGAACATGCTCCGCCCGCCGCTGCGCGCGGGGGCCAGCAGCAGCCGCAGCATCCGGCCGTCGAGGAACCGGGAGAGCCGGGCCGGCGCGTCAAGGAAGTCGAGCGCGGACCGCGACGGCGGCGTGTCCACCACGATCAGGTCCCACTCGCCCCGGGCGTGCAACTGGCCCAGCTTCTCCATCGCCATGTATTCCTGCGTGCCGGCGAAGGTGGAGCTCATGGCCTGGTAGAAGGGGTTGGCGAAGATCTCCGCCGCCTTCGCCGGGTCGGTGTGCTGAAGCACCACGTCGTCGAACGTGCGCTTCATGTCCAGCATCATGGCGTGCAGTTCGCCGCCGCTGGCCTCGACGTCGATGCCCTTGACCTGGCGGGGTGTGTTGTCCAGCTCGGTCAGGCCGAGCGACTGCGCCAGCCGGCGGGCCGGGTCGATGGTGAGCACCACCGTCCGCCGGCCGTGCCGCTCGGCGGCCCGCAACGCCAGCGCCGCGGCGGTGGTCGTCTTGCCCACTCCGCCCGCCCCGCAGCAGACCACGATCCGTACGCCGTCGTCGGCGAGGATCTGGTCGACGTCGAGCGGAGGCGCCGCGTCTTCGGAAGGCACCAATCGAGCGTATCGGTCCCGAGGGGCACTCTGCTCCGTGCCGGCCGCAGGTGTGAGTCAATCCGCCCGGACGAGGGCCTCGGCGAGCGTCTCCAGCCCGGCCCGGTCGACCCCGTCGGGCAGCAGCGGCAACTCGACCAGGGGCAGGCCGAGATCCACCAGGTCACCGCGGAGCGAGTCCTCCAGCTCACGGCGTACCTGCTGGTCACGAGCCTCCTCGACGAGCCCGGCCACGGTCGGGCCGTCGGTCGGCAGGCCGGCGGCGGCCAGCCCGCGCTTCAGCTCGGCCGCCGTCACCGCCCGCCCGGCCGGCACCGGCGGGCGGACGCCGTTGACGATCACCCGGCCGACCGGGAAACCGAGCTGGGTCAGCTCCGCCACCGCGTCGAGCGTCTCCTGGACCGGCATCTCCTCCAGCAGCGTGACCACGTGCACGGCGGTCATCGGCGACCGGAGCAGCGCGGAGACACCGTCGCTCTGGGTCTTGATCGGGCCGACCTTGGCCAGCCGGGCGGTCTCCGCCGTCACGTTGAGGAAGCGGCCGATCCGCCCGGTCGGCGGCGCGTCCAGCACCACCGCGTCGTACGTCCGGCGCGACCCGCTGGTCCGGGTGGTCGCCTCCTTGACCTTGCCGGTGAGCAGCACGTCGCGCAGGCCCGGCGCGATGGTGGTGGCGAAGTCGATCGCGCCGAGCTTGCGCAGCGCCCGGCCGGCGGCGCCGAGCTTGTAGAACATGTCCAGGTATTCGAGGAGCGCCTCCTCGGCGTCGACCGCCAGCGCCCGCACCTCACCGCCGCCTGGCGCGTCGGCGAGGTGCCGTTCCTCGTACGGCAGCGGGTCGGTGCCGAACAACTGGGCGATGCCCTGCCGGCCCTCCACCTCGACGAGCAGGGTGCGCCGGCCCCCGGCGGCCAGGCCGAGGGCCAGCGCGGCGGCCACGCTCGTCTTACCCGTGCCGCCCTTGCCGGTCACCACGTGCAGGCGGGCCGGCCATCTGCCGGCGGACTCGGCCGGCTGCTCACTAGCTGCCACCCGTCGAGCCTAACCAGCCGTTGGGACCAGCTCTGTCCGGCCGGTGGGATCAGCCGACCTCGCAGACCCACCAACCCGTCTTCCGCATCACGGTGAAGCGCAGCGCCTGCTCGGCGACCTTCTCGTCGGCGGTGGTCATGGTCACCCGGGCGGAGACGGTGGCCCGGTCGCCGGTCTGGTTGTCGACTGTCGGGGTGGCCCAGCGGAACCGGGGGTTCTGGTACTGCGCGACGTACTCCCGCACCTCGGCGACCTTGGTGGCGATCCTCTCGTCGTCGCGGGCCGCCGAGCAGACGAACGCGGCCGCCTTCTCGGCGTCGCGCTCCTGGTAGACGGCCTTGAGGAAGCCGTCCACCGCGACCTGCGGCTCCTTCGCGCCCTGGCCGTCCTCGCTGTCGCGCAGCGCGAGGAACGCGGCAGTGCCCCCACCGCCGCAGAGCAGGACGGCGGCGGCCAGCACCAGCGAAGCGATCAGCGCGGCCGGTCGCTTGCGCGGCTGCGTGCCGCCGGACGGGTACGCCGGCGGACCGGCTGTGGGAGGGGATCCCGGCGGCGTGCCGCCGGGAGGCGGCGGTTGCGGATTCGGGTCGCCGGGCGTGCCGGCGTCGCCACCGGCGGGTGGTTGGGTCATCTGTCTCCCCCGGGTTGCGGCTCCCGTCGCCGCCCCAGGCGACGGGCACGGGTCGAGGTGTGCGGGCGCGCGTCGGCGCGCGTCCAGCCGGAAGGGTAACGGTCGGCGAGGCGCTTGCCAGCCCCGCGTACACGCCCCATCGGACGGAAACCGGCTATCGCCTTCCCGACCAGCCTTGTGTCGTAAATGTGACTCGACGTGACCAGGCGTGCGCGTCCCGTTGCCGGGAGTTGGTGGAGGCTCTACGTTCGTCCAGACGCGGAGAGCCGGACCGGGGACGGTTCCGAGCCGAATGGCGGTTTTGGTGAACAGGTACGACGCCCGGAGGCGACGGATGCGCGACGCGGAGAACAGTCCCCGAGCCCAGTTTCCGGGCGACTGGGCCGGGCGGCCGGGGGAGGCGGAGCTGCCGTTCAACGAGCGGTCCTACGGCCTTCCCGCCGAGGTGGTCCGGACGCTTCCCCGCCCCGGCGGGAAGGGGCGGGACGAGGACGAGCCCGGCTACGTCATCCACCTGCCGGTCCGGGTATCCGACCTGGCGGCGGCCACCGCGCTCGCCGGCACCGTGGCGACCTCGCTCGGCTTCCTCGTGGAGCTGGACGCGGGCGAGACCACCGTCTCCACCGCCGACGACCAGAACAACAGGCACCGGGTCTTCTGCGACCTGCTGCTGCCCGACCGCAGCCGGTGTCCGCAGCCCTTCGAGCACGAGGGCCCGTGCGGCGAGCCGCCACTGCCGCCGGAGCCGCGTCCCGCGTCCTGGTGACGGCGGCGGACCGTAGGCTGTGCCTGACCGAAGTCCAAGTCAGGCAAGGGAGCCCTCCTCCGATGCAGAAGTGGGAATACGCCACGGTGCCGCTGCTGGTCCACGCGACCAAGCAGATCCTCGACAACTGGGGCGAGGACGGCTGGGAACTGGTCTCCGTGGTCCCCGGCCCGAACCCGGAGCAGCTCGTCGCGTACCTGAAGCGTCCGAAGGGCTGACCCGGATGAGCAACGGACCCCACGCGAAGCTCGCCGAACTCGGCCTCGAACTGCCCGAGGTGGTGCCGCCGGTGGCCAGCTACGTGCCGGCCGTCCAGTCCGGGCAGCACGTCTACGTCTCCGGCCAGTTGCCGATGGCCGAGGGCAAGCTGCTCGCCACCGGGAAGGTCGGCAACGGCGTCTCGGCCGAGCAGGCGAAGGACCTGGCGCAGCGGTGCGCGCTCAACGCGCTCGCCGCGATCGACGCACTGGTCGGGCTGGAGAACGTGGTGAAGGTCGTGAAGCTGACCGGCTTCGTGGCCAGCGCACCGGGCTTCACCGGACAGCCCGGCGTGATCAACGGCGCCTCCGACCTGTTCGGCGCCGTGTTCGGCGAGGCCGGGCGCCACGCCCGCAGCGCCGTGGGCGTGGCCGAGCTGCCCCTCGACGCCCCGGTAGAGGTAGAGGTCATCGTCGAGGTCGCGTGACCCGGCCGTTCCCCCGCCCGCGATCTTGCGGTTGCCGCCCCGGCAGAAGCCCCAGACGGGGACAAAGCTCGGGCCGGTACCGCAAGATCGCGGGGAGCGGCGGGCGGAGTCGTACGATCGCAGCCATGGGTGGGCGGATGGCCGGGGCCGCGGGAGCGCTCGCGGAGGAGCTGCCGGCGTGGGTGACGTTGCTGCGTGCGCCGAACCCGGGGCCGATGACGCTCGACGGGACGAACACGTGGGTCCTGCGGGCCGGGCCGGACGCGCCGGCCGTCGTGGTCGACCCCGGGCCGGCCGACGAGGGTCATCTGGCCGCGATCGCGGCGCAGGGGCCGATCGGGCTCGTGCTGATCACGCACGGGCACGCGGACCACACCGAGGGCGCGCCCCGGCTGCGCGAACTGCTCGACGGCGTGCCGGTGCTCGCCGCCGACCCGGCGCACACCGCCGGAGGCGAGCCGCTCACCGCCGACACCACCCTCGACCTGGGGCTGGACCTGCGGCTGCTGCCCACCCCCGGGCACACCGCCGACTCGGTCTGCCTGCTCGCCGCGCACGACGGCGACCGCGTCGTGCTGACCGGTGACACCATCCTCGGCCGGGGCACCACAGTGGTCGCCCACCCGGACGGGCACCTCGGCGACTACCTGTCGAGCCTTGAACTGCTCTCCGCGTACCGGGAGATCCCGGCGCTGCCGGGCCACGGCCCGGCGCTCGCCGACTGCGGTGTGGCGGCCGACTTCTACCTGGCCCACCGGCGGGCCCGGCTGGACCAGGTGCGCGCGGCCGTCGCCGCGGGCGCCACCACCGCGGCCGAGGTGGTGGCGGTGGTCTACGCCGACGTCGACAGGTCGCTGTGGTGGGCCGCCGAGTGGTCGGTCCGGGCCCAGCTCGAACACCTCGGAGTGGAGCAGCCGTGACCTGCCCGGTGTGCGGAACCGTTGCCGTGCCCGGGGCGCGGTTCTGCCACAACTGCGGGGCGGCGCTGCCTGCCGCCGCCACACTGCCCGCCGCCGAGCGCCGTGTGGTGACAGTGCTCTTCGGCGACCTGTCCGACTTCACCTCCTGGTCGGAGGACCTGGACCCGGAACGGGTCGGCGCGGTCACCGACCGGGTGCTCGCCGCCCTCGCGGGTGCGGTGAAGACGTTCGGCGGGCACGTCGACAAGCTGACCGGCGACGGGATCATGGCGGTCTTCGGCGCCCCGGTCGCGCACGAGGACGACGCCGAGCGGGCGGTCCGCGCCGCGCTGTCCATGCAGCGCGCGGTGCGGCGGGTGCTCGACGACGAGCGCGGCGGCGGCGCACCGCTGGGCCTGCGTGTCGGCCTCAACACCGGGGACGTGATCGCGGGCATCCAGGCGGCGATCGAGTACACGGTCATCGGCGACACGGTGAACACCGCCGCCCGGCTGGCCGACGCCGCCGCCGTCGGCGCGGTCTACGCCGGGGCGCGCACCTCCGCCGCCACCCGGCACGTCGCGTCCTGGCGGGCGCTGCGCCCGCTGCGGCTCAAGGGCAAGCGGGAGCCGGTCGAGGCGTACGAGCTGCTGGGCCTGCTCGACGCGCCCGGCACCCGGTCCGGCCTCGGCGACGAGGCGCCGTTCGTGGGCCGGGAGACCGAGATCGGCCGGGTCGCCGGCCGGCTCGCCGAGGTGATCGACCGGGGCGAGCCCCGGGTGCTGCTGATGACCGCCGAGGCCGGGATCGGCAAGTCCCGGTTCGCTGCCGAGGTGGAACGCCTCGCCGCCGGCTACGACGTCGGCGCCGGGCGGTACGCGGCGCACACCGGCGCCCGGGTGCTGTCGGTGCGCTGCGCGGCGTTCGGCGAACGCCGCCGGCTGGCGCCGCTGGCCGACCTGGTCCGGGCCGCCGTCGGCCTGCCAGGTGACGCGGCCACGGCGGTGACGCGGGCGGCCGTCGAGGAGCGGCTGCGCCGCCTCGGCCAGCGCCTGTCCCGGCTGCCCGGCGACCCGCCGCCGATCGCCGTGGACCAGCTCCTGGCCCTGCTCGGGTACGCCGAACTCCCGCCCGCCACGGAGAACGGCGAGTGGAACGCGGCCGGGCCGCCACCCGACGACGAGGCGGTGCCGACCGCTGTCGCGGACCTGCTCAGCGCGCTCGCCGGTGAGGCGCCGCTGGTGATCGTGGTGGACGACCTGCACGACGCCACCGCCGAGACGCTCAAGGCGCTGGCGCTGACCCTCAACCGGCTCAGCGGGCCGGTGCTGGTGCTGCTGCTCGGCCGCCCCGAGCTGGTACGCACCGCCGGCGCGCTCACCCGCGTCGCGGACGCCGAGGTGCACGCGCTGCCGCCGCTGCGCGGCGCGGACGCCTCCCGGCTGCTCACCAGCTACCTGTCCGGTGGCCGCATGCCCCAGGCCGACACGGACCGGCTGCTCGCCACCGCGCAGGGCAATCCGTTCTACCTGGCCGAGCTGGTCACGTTGCTGATGGAGCGCGGAGCGCTCACCGCCGGGCCCGGCCGGGGCGTCGATGTCGGCTGGCGGCTCGCACCCGGTTCGCTCGGCAGCCGGCTGCTCTCCCGGGACCTGGCCGCAGTGCTCGCGGCGCGTATCGACGCGCTGCCGCCGAACGCCCGCTCGGCACTGCGCGACGCCGCGGTGGTGGGCGACACCGTACCGGCGGGCGCGCTGGAGGCGCTGCGAGAGCAGCGGGTCGGACGCGACGGGCGGCCCGCCGCGGTGGCCGCCGTCGAGGAGGACCGGGCGGTGGAGGAGCTGCTGCAACGGCGCATGCTGCACCGCACCCGCAGCGGGTTCGCCTTCGCCACCCCGCTGATGCGCGAGGCCGCGTACGCCGGGGTGAGCAAGGCCGAACTGGCCGAGCGGCACGCGGCGCTGGCCCGCTGGGCCGCGCCGGAGAGCGTCGACGGGACCGGTGCCGCTCCGGGTGGCACCTTCACCGAGGCCGCCCGGGACGACTTCGTCGCCGAGCACGTGGAGCGGGCCACAGTCCTCGCCGACGCGGTCAAGCTGCGCCCGGACGCACCGGCCCGGGCGGTCACCCCGCTGGGCGTGGCCGCGCTGGGCCGGGCCGCCCGCCGGTCGCTGCGGTCGGGGGAGCCGGCGCTGGCCGTCGAGTACGCCGAGCGCGCCGCCGAGCTGGCCCGCGACGGGGTGCCGGCGGCCGACCGGGTGACGCACGCCCGGGCACTGCTCCAGATCGGCCGCCCGGCCGACGCGCTCGCGTTCGCCGAGAAGATCGCCGCGAACACCGCCGACCCGGCCACCCGGACCGCCGCGCTGCTGCTCGCCGGGCAGGCCCAGCAGACCCTCGGTGACGCCGAGCGGGCCGAGTGCAACTGGCAGGAGGCGTTGCAGGTGGCCACCGAGGCCGGCCTGCCCACCCTGCGGGCGTCGGCGATGCGGCGGCTCGGCATGGCCGACTTCATCGCCGGCCGGCTCGGGCAGGCCAGCAGCCGGCTGGCCGCGTCCTATCAGGTCAGTCTCGCCGCGCGGGATCCCCGCGGCCAGGCGTGGTCGTTGCAGAACCTGGCCTGGGTGACCACCACCCGTGGCGACTTCGCCGGCACGGACGCGGTACTCGGCCGGGCCGCCCGGCTGTTCGCCGAGCTGAAGGACCCGTACGGGCGGGCCTGGCTGCGCGGCACCACGGCGTTCGCCCGGCTGCTCGCGGGCCGGCTGCGGGAGGCGTGCCGGATGGCGCGGGTGTTCCTGCCGTTCGGGGAGCGCGTCGGCGAGGCGTGGGCGGTGGGTACGTTGCGCGCGGTCGAGGCGTACGCCACCGCCGAGCTGGGCGACCTGGCCGAGGCGGACCGGGCCGCGCGCCGCGCGTACCGGGACTTCGCCGAGGTCGGCGACGACTGGGGGCAGGGCTTCGCGCTGGTGGTGCGTGGGGTGGTGGCGCGCGGGCTGGGCGAGCCGGAGCACGCCGGCGACCTGCTCACCGACGCGCTCGAATACGCCGACCGGACCACCCACCCGCTGCTCACCGGCATGGCCGGCACGCTGCGCGGCTTCGTGGCGCTGGACATGGGCGACCACGAGACCGCCGAGCGGGAGGCCCGGTCGGTGCTGACCCGGGTGGAGCCGCACAACCCGCAGGCGCCGGCCCAGGTCGCGCCGCGCGTGCTGCTCGCCATGGCCCGGCTCGCGGCGGGTGATCCGGGCACCGCCGTGGGGCTGCTCGCCCCGGTCGCCACCGGTGCGGCGAACGCGCCCTCGCTGCTGTTCTCCCGGCGGCAGACGATGGCCCGGTACGCCGCCGCGCTGCTCGCCCACGGCCAGCGCGAGCAGGCGCTCGACTGGGCCCAGCGGTCGATCACCGCGCCCGCCGAGGACGTGCGCAGTCAGGTGGTGGCGCGGCTGGTGCTGGCCGAGGCGCTCGACGCCTGCGGTCGCCGGGCCGAGGCGCTGACGAGCGCGGAGGAGGCGGTACGCCTCGCGTACGCCACCGAGCAGCGCAGTGAGCGGATGGTCGCGGACGCGTTGCGGGTGCGCCTCTCCGGCGGCTGATCGCCGCTTGTTCTGACGGTTCCGGGGATGTGTTCGGCCCGGTGGCCGGTTAGCGTGGGTCGGCGACAGTCGTGGATCGACTGTCGCCTCCCGGTGCGCGTACGTGTCACCGGCAGGACACGCTGGGGAGGAACGATGAGGCTGCCGCGCTCGGGCGCCGGCTGGACGATCGCCGTCTTCGGACTCCTCGCGCTGCTGCTCGGCGCGCTCGGTCTGATCTGGCCGGAGACGCAGCTGCGCCTGCTCGGCTTCGAGGTGCCGGCCGAGCGCGCTCCGGGTGACTACACCGGCACGTTCCTCACCGCGTCCTCGATGGCCTCGTTCAACATGGGGGTCTACTACCTGCTCGCCGTCGCCACCGAGTGGCGGCCGTTCTACCGGTTCACCGTGTGGTTCCGCCTGGTCACCTTCACCGTGTTCACCATCGCGGTGCTCTCCGACGTCGCGCCGGACCGCTTCTTCGCGGTCGCCGCGTGGGAGGGGCTGGGCGCGGTCGCGACAGCCGTCGGCCTGTGGTGGGACGCCCGGCGCGGGGCCGCCGTCACGCCCGACTCCGTCCCGGGTCCGGTGCCGGCCACCGACGCGGCGCGCTGACGGGCCCGGATCGTTGGGTATTTTCGAGCCGTGACCGAGACCCCGCCCGGCGCCGTACGGCTGCCCATCGTGCCCGGTCTGACCGACTTGCAGGTGTTCGCCCGGGGCGGCTACGCCACCATCTACCGGGCCACCCAGATCTCGGTGGGCCGCGAGGTCGCGGTGAAGATCGAGAACCGCACGCTGGACAGCGAGCGCGACCAGGCCCGCTTCCTGCGCGAGGCCCGCGCCGCCGGGCGGATGTCGTCACACCCGCACGTGGTCGACCTGTTCGACGTCGGGGTCACCGTCGACCAGCACCCCTACCTCATCATGGAGCTGTGCGACGGCTCGTACGCCGAGCGGATGCGCACCTCCCCGCTGGGCCCGGCGGAGACCCGCGACCTCGGCGTGAAGATCGCCGACGCGCTGGCGCACTCGCACGCGGCGGGCGTCCTGCACCGCGACGTCAAGCCGGCGAACATCCTGCACTCCGAGTTCAACTCGGCCGTACTCGCCGACTTCGGCCTGGCGGTGCTCGCCGAGTTCCGTGACTCCTCGGTCATGCTGGAGGCGCTCACCCCGGCGTACGCGCCGCCGGAGACGTTCAACCACAGCCCGCCCACGCCCGCCGTGGACGTCTACTCGCTGTGCGCCACACTCTATGCGCTGATGTACGGCCGCCCGCCGCGCTGGCACTCCGAACGCAACCCGAGCCTGGTCACCGTGCTGGAGATGTTCCAGCAGCCGATCCCGGGCCTGCCCGGCGTGCCCGGCGAGCTGATCGACGTACTCCGGTTGGGCATGTCGAACGACCCGGGCGCGCGGCCCTCGGCGGTCGAGCTGCGTGGCCTGCTCGCCTCGTTGCCGCTGGACGGCGCCCCGGCGACCGGCGGCCTGTACGACGGCGGCCGGTTCCACAGCGGCGGTGGGCCGAACCCGCGACCGCCCTCGGACGACGACCACCCGACGGTGGCCTCGCGTGGCCGCCGCTGGCCCCGGCGCTGGTTCCTCGGCGGTGCCGGGGTGCTCGCGCTCGCCGCCTCGGCCGGAGGCGGCTGGGTGGCCGCCGGCCACACGCCGGCCGCCGTGCCGACGCCGGCAACAAGCGGTGTGGCCGGGGCGGCGCCGGCACCGGGATGCGCGTCCGCCGACGTGCGGTTGCCCGCCGGGGCGCGCTGCGCGGACGAGCTGGAGTGCTTCGGTCCGGTACGGCTGCGCCGCGACCGCGCCGAGGCGAGCCGGGTGCCGTGCGACGGCCAGCACACCTGGGAGACCTACGCCGCCGGTGACCTGCCGGCGGGGCTCACCGGTGCCCGGCACGAGAAGGTCGCGGCCGACCCGGCCGTCGGCAAGGTGTGCAACGCCGACACGTTCCGGCTGGTCAGCGGCGGCAAGTCGGCGAGCGGGTGGAACCTGGAGGTGCTGCCGCCGGAGGCCGAGGCGGACCGCACCTACCGCTGCCTGGCGGGCCGGGGCGTCAACGCCCTCGCCGGCCCCACGCTCACCGGTCGCTGAGCCCGTTCACGGTCCGGCCCTGCCGCACCGACCTCGGGTCGAGCGTCTCCAGCGTGTCGGCGTCCACGGCTGCCGGCGTCCGCATGCCGCGTACCACCCGTGGGTCCAGCGTCTCCAGCGTGTCCGCGTCGATCGGCTGACCCGCCGGGGTGCGCAGGTTCCGTACCGCGCGCGGGTCGATCGCCTCGAGCGTGTCGGCGTCCACTCCATAGCCGGCGTGGGGGACCGGCCAGCTCTCCGACTGCGGAGCCGGCACGCCGGTGCCGCCGGGCTGGCGGGCGGCGGTGATCGTCACTCCCGCGATCATGGCGAGCAGGACGCAGGCCAGGGCCAGTACGACCGACAGGATGCCGGGCGGACGCCACACGGCGAGGGCCACCACCGCCGCCACCGTCGCCATGGACGCGACGACGGCCTTCACCCGCGCATCGGGCTTCGGGAACGATCTCACCCGACAAGCATGGCCCAGCACGTCGACCTGTCAACCGGCGGGATGAGACGGCTTCCCGTCAGCAACGCTCCACTTCGGAGCGGCGAGTAGCGACGATCGAGAAAAAATCGTTACATCCTTTGGTCGTTTGCCGTATCGATCCCCGTTTGGGGCCCACCAGCGTGCCTCCCGATCCCTAGAGTGACGAGGGTCGAGGTCTCCTCGACGCACTTGTTCCCCGACGGAAGGCAGCCTCATGCCCCGTACATTCCGATCCCTGGCCGCAACCGGGATCGCCGGCGTCCTCCTCGCCGGACCGGCCGTCGCGCCCGCCGCCGCGGCGACCCCGCAACCGCCCGCGTACGACAGGACCAGCGCCGCCGAGGCACGCCGTGTCGACCGCGTGCCGACGCCGAAGCTCGACTGGTACGCCTGCTACGACTACGCCGAGTGCGCCACGGTCCGGCTGCCGCTGGACTACGACAACCCGAAGGGCGCCACCACCGAGGTCGCCCTGCTGCGGGTCAAGGCCCGCGACCAGCAGCACAGGGTCGGCAGCCTCTTCCTCAACCCGGGCGGCCCGGGTGGCTCCGGCACCGGCATCGCGCTCGCCGCGCCCTACTTCCTCGGCGACGACCTGCTCGACCGCTTCGACATCGTCGGCGTCGACCCGCGCGGCGTCGAGGCGAGCGAGAACATCAAGTGCTTCCGCTCGGTGAAGGACCAGACCCGGGCGTACGCCGGGCTGAACGTCGCGTTCCCGTGGACCAAGGCGGAGGAGAAGGCGTACGTCGCCGCGTCCAAGGCGGTCGGCAAGGCGTGCTCCACCACCGGCAAGCCGCTGACCGGCGCGGCGTCCACCGCCGAGGTGGCCCGCGACATGGACGTGCTGCGCCGGGCCGTCGGCGACAAGTTGCTCAGCTACCTCGGCTTCAGCTACGGCACCGCGCTGGGCCAGTACTACGCCAACATGTTTCCGGACCGCTTCCGCGCCCTCGTCGTCGACGGCGTGCTCGACCCGAACGCCTGGGTCGGCCAGGGCAGCGCCCGCAACCAGCTCCAGGAGACGCGGCTGCGCAGCGCCGACGGCGCCTACCGGGCACTGCGCGAGATTCTCGTCCGGTGCGGCAAGGCCGGCGCCGATAAGTGCGAGGTGGCCGCCCACGGCAACCCGCTGGCCGTGTACGACACGGTGGCCAAGCGGCTGCGCAAGAAGCCGGTGGTGATCGACGACCCGGACTTCGGCTCGTTCACCGTCAGCTACGCCGACTTCGTCGGGGCCACGCTCGGTTCGCTCTACGACCCGTACGGCTGGCAGTCGGTGGTCGAGATCACCGTCGAGCTTCTGGCGCTGACCGACCCGGCCGCCGGCAAGGCCGCCACCGCGTCGGCCCGCAAGGCGCTCGCCGCCCGCGCCGCGCAGGCCCGGGAGCAGCGGGGGTACGACTTCCCGTACGACAACGGGCTGGAGACGTTCCTGACCGTCGACTGCACCGACGCGTACCACCCGAAGAACGCCGACGCCTGGCCGGCGCTGTCGGCGAAGGAGGACAAGCGTGCGCCGTACTTCGGTCGGGCGTGGGCCTGGGGCACCTCGCCCTGTGCCCGCAACACCTGGACGGTGCGGGACGAGGACGCCTGGACCGGGCCGTTCAACCGGGTGACCGCCGCTCCGGTGCTGGTGGTCGGCAACTACTGGGACCCGGCGACCAACTACCAGGGCGCGGTCAGCTCGGCGAAGCTGCTGCCGAACAGCCGTCTGCTGAGCAGCGACAGCTGGGGGCACACCGCGTACGGCACCTCGGCGTGCGCGACCGGCCGGATCGACGCCTACCTGCTCACCGGCAAGCTGCCGGCCAAGGGCACGCTCTGCGTCGGTGACGCGCAGCCGTTCCAGGAGGAGGCGTCGGCCGAGCGGGCGGACGCGTCGAAGAGCGAGCTGGCCCGGGCCGGCGAGCCGAGGCGGGGCGAGCCGAAGCGGCTGCCGCCGGTGGCGACGCCGCGTCCGGCGGTCGGCTCGCTGACCGTCCGCTGATGGACCCCCGGGGTACGGCGGGTGATCGGGCACCCGCCGTACCCCGGGCCCACCCGGCGCTCGCCGAGGCGAGGAACGTCATGGGTGTCAAAGCGGGCCGGAGACACCCATGACGTTCCACTCACCGGACGGGTGGGTCAGTAGGACTTGTCCTGACCGAGGACGTGCTGGGCGACGAAGTTGAGGATCATCTCCCGGCTCACCGGCGCGATCCGTCCGGCGCGTACCGCGCCGAGCAGCGTCGACACGCCGTACTCGGTGGTCATGCCGGCTCCACCGAGCGCCTGCACGGCGGTGTCGACGGCGAGTGCGGCGGCCTCGCCCGCCGCGTACTTGGCCATGTTGCCCGAGATGCCGGCTTCCAGGTCGCGGCCCGCGTCGTAGAGCGTGGCCGCCTTGTAGATCATCAGCCGGGCCAGCTCGACCTGGACGGCCGCGTGTGCCAGCGGGTGCGACACGCCCTGGTGGGAGCCGATCGAGTTCCCGCCCCACACCTTGCGGGTGGACGTGTAGTCGCTGGCCTTGTCGATCGCGTACCGGCCGGTGCCGGCACCCATCGCGGCCACCGTGATGCGCTCCGGGTTGAGCCCGGCGAACAGCGCCGGGAGGCCGGCGTCCAGCGACTCGCCGACGAGCGCGTCGGCGGGGAGCCGGACGTCGTCGAGGAAGAGCAGGAACTGGTTCTCCGGCGACAGGATCTCCATGTCCAGCTTGGACTTCTCGAAACCGGGCGCGTCGGTCGGCACGATGAACAGGGCCGGCTTGAGCTTGCCGGTGGACGCGTCCTCGGTGCGGGCGACCACGAGCACGTGCCCCGCCTCGTCCACCCCGGAGATGTAGATCTTCCGGCCGCTGAGCAGCCAGTCGTCGCCGTCACGGCGGGCCACTGTGGCGAGACGGTGGAAGTTCGAACCGGCGTCCGGCTCGGTGATCGCGAAGACGATCTTCTGGGAGCCGTCGGCGAGACCGGGGAGGTGCTTCTTGCGCTGCTCCTCCGTGCCGTGCCTGTGGATGATCGTGGCGGCGATGGCGGGGGAGACCACGAGCAGCAGCAGCGGGCAGCCCGCCGCCGCCAGTTCCTCGCAGACGAGCGTCAGGTCGGTGATGCCGCCGCCACCGCCGCCGTACTCGGTGGGGATGTTGACGCCCAGGTAGCCCAGCCGGCCGGCCTCGTGCCACAGCTCGGTGGTGTGCTCACCGGCCTTCGCTTTCGACACGAAGTAGGAGTGGCCGTACTTGCGGCCCAGCTCCCGCACCGCGTCGCGGAGCTGGTCCTGCTCGGGGGTCAGGTCGAAGTTCACTGCGGGTCCTCCTCGGGGTCCACCACGGCAAGTACGGCACCCGTCTCGACCTGGCCGCCGGCCGGTACCGGCAGCTCCGTCACCACGCCGTCGGCGGGGGCGAGCACGGGATGTTCGAGCTTCATCGCTTCCAGCGTCAGCAGCAGGTCACCGGCGGCGACCCGCTGACCGACCTCGACGTGCACCCGGGTCACCGCGCCGGGCAGCGGCGCGAGCAGCGACCCGGCCGCGAGTTCCGCGGTGGGCAGGGGCAGGCGGGGCAGCTCGGTGAGGCTCGCCGCCCCGTCCGGGCCGTCTACGAAGACCGACGACCCCGCCCGGTGTACGCGGAAGGCCAGCCGCACCCCGTCGACGTCGAGCACCACCCGGTCCGGGGCGGCCGCCACCAGCTCGACCACCGGCAGCTCGGTGTTAACAGGGGACCCTTCCTCTACCGGATCCGTTAAGAGGGGGCCCTTCCTTCCCCACTCGGCGAGGGCGCCGGTGCGGTCGAGGCGGTAGTGCACCTCGATCTCCTCGTCACCCGGGCCGGTGAAGCGGGTGACCTGCGGGAAGGACGGCACGTTGCGCCAGCCCGAGGGCAGACCGGCCAGCACCGGCGCGACCGCCCGGCGCGCGGCGGCCCCGGCGAGCGCCGCCGCGAGTGCCGCAACCGGAAGCTGCTCGGCGGGGAGCAGCGGCTCGAACACCTCCGGGTGCCGGTCCAGGAAGCCGGTGTCCAGGTCCACGGCGGCGAACTCCGGGCTGCGCAGCACGCGGACCAGCAGGTCCCGGTTGGTGGCCACGCCGTGCAGCTCGGCGCGGGCGAGTGCGCCGGCCAGCGCCCGGGCCGCCTCGGTGCGGGTGGGCGCCCAGGCGACGAGCTTCGCCAGCATCGAGTCGTAGTGCACGCTCACCGTCGAGCCGTCCACCACACCCGAGTCCAGGCGCAGCCCCCGGGCCGGGCCGAACTCGGCGGCCACCCCGGGGATCGCGAACCGGTGCAGCGTGCCGGTGGCCGGACGGAAACCCTGGGCCGGGTCCTCGGCGCACAGCCGTACCTCGATGGCGTGGCCGTCGGCCGGCGGTGTGGCGGTGACCGGCAGCGGCTCGCCCTCGGCGACGAGCAGTTGCAGCCGGACCAGGTCCAGCCCGGTGGTCAGCTCGGTGACCGGGTGCTCCACCTGGAGGCGGGTGTTCATCTCCAGGAAGTACACCTGACCGTCCGGCGCCAGCAGGAACTCCACCGTGCCGGCACCGACGTAGTCGACGGCCCGCCCGGCCGCCACCGCCGCCTCGTGCAGCGCCGCCCGCACGTCGTCGGGCAGCACGCCCGGCGCCTCCTCGACGATCTTCTGGTGGCGGCGCTGGATGGAGCAGTCGCGTACCCCGAGGGCCACGACGGTGCCGTGGGCGTCGCCGAAGATCTGCACCTCGACGTGCCGGCCGCGTTCCACGTACCGCTCGATGAAGACCGTGCCGTCACCGAACGCCGCCGCCGCCTCGCGGCGCGCGCCCGCGACGGCCTCGGCCAGCCCGGCCGCGTCGCGGACGATCCGCATGCCCCGGCCGCCGCCGCCGGCGGAGGCCTTGACCAGCACCGGGAAGGCGGTCACCTCGGCCGGGTCGGTCCAGGTGGGCAGCATCGGCACGCCCGCGTCGGCGAGCAGCGCCTTGGCGGCCATCTTGTCGCCCATCGCGGCGATCGCCTTCGCCGACGGGCCGACCCACGTCAGGCCCGCGTCGGTCACCGCCGCCGCGAACTCGGCGTTCTCGGCCAGGAAGCCGTAGCCGGGGTGGACGGCGTCAGCGCCGGAGCGCCGGGCCGCGTCCAGGATGGCGTCGATGCGCAGGTACGTCTCGGCCGGTGTGTTGCCTGGTAGCCGGACGGCCTGGTCGGCGTCGGCCACGAACGGCGCGTCGGCGTCCGCGTCGGAGTGCACGGCGACGGTGGCCACGCCGAGGGCGCGGCAGGTGGCGAAGACCCGGCGGGCGATCTCCCCCCGGTTCGCAACCAAGAGCTTCGTGATCAATTTGGGTACGCCCCCTACATCCGGAAGACGCCGAAACCGTCGGCGCCCTTCACCGGTCCGTTGTGGATCGCCGACAGGCACAACCCGAGGACGGTACGGGTGTCCCGGGGGTCGATCACGCCGTCGTCGTAGAGCCGCCCGGACAGGAACAGCGCCCCGGACTGCGACTCGATCTGCTGCTCGACCATCATCCGCATGGCGGCGTCGGTGTCCTCGTCGTACTCGCGTCCCCGGGCGGCGGCCGCCTGCCGGGCCACGATGGACAGCACACCGGCGAGCTGCGCCGGGCCCATCACCGCCGACTTCGCGTTCGGCCAGGTGAAGAGGAACCGCGGCTCGTACGCCCGGCCGCACATGCCGTAGTTGCCGGCGCCGTAGGAGGCGCCCAGGTTGACGGTCAGGTGCGGCACCTTCGAGTTCGACACCGCGTTGATCATCATGGCGCCGTGCTTGATGATGCCGCGCTGCTCGTACTCGGTGCCGACCATGTAGCCGGTGGTGTTCTGGAGGAAGATCAGCGGCGTGTCCGCCGCGTTGGCGAGCTGGATGAACTGGGCCGCCTTCTGCGCCTCCTGGCTGAACAGCACGCCCCGGGCGTTCGCCAGCACACCGACCGGGTAGCCGTGCAGCTCACCCCAGCCGGTGACGAGCGCGGTGCCGTAGCCGGGCTTGAACTCGTCGAACGCGCTGTCGTCGAGCACCCGGGCCAGCACGTCGCGCGGGTCGAACGGCACCTTCAGGTCGGCGCTGGCGATGCCGAGCAACTCCTCCGGGTCGTACCGGGGCGGCAACGGATCCGGGTTGCGCGGCGCCGGGCCCTGCTTACGCCAGTTGAGCCGGCGGACGCACTGCCGGGCCAGCCGGATGCCGTCGCGCTCGTCCTCGGCGAGAAAGTCGGCCAGGCCGGACGTGGTGGCGTGCATCGCCGCGCCGCCGAGCGACTCGTCGTCGGTGACCTCGCCGGTGGCCATCTTCACCAGCGGCGGTCCGGCCAGGTAGACCTGCGAGCGGTCGCGGATCATGATGGTGAAGTCCGACATGCCCGGCACGTACGCGCCGCCGGCGGTGGCGTTGCCGAAGACCACGCTCACTGTCGGGATCCGCTGCGCCGACAGCCGGGTCAGGTCACGGAACACCCGGCCGCCGGGAATGAAGATCTCCGCCTGGGTGGGCAGGTCCGCGCCGGCCGACTCGACCAGGTTCACCATCGGCAGCCGGTTGGCCGCCGCGATCTCACCCGCCCGCCGGGTCTTCGCCAGCGACCACGGGTTGATCGCGCCGCCGCGTACCGTCGGGTCGTTCGCCACGATGAGGCACTCGACGCCCTCGACCACGCCGATGCCGGTCACGGTGCTGGCGCCGACCGGGAAGTCGGTGCCGAACGCGGCCACCGACGACAGCTCCAGGAACGGGCTGTCCGGGTCGAGCAGCAGCTCGATGCGCTCCCGGGGCAGCAGCTTGCCGCGACCGTGATGGCGGGTCACGTACTTCTCGCCGCCACCGCCCCGGGCCTGGTCGAGTGCCTCCTCCAGCTCGGCGAGGCGTTCCAGCAGCGCCTCCCGGTTGGCGGTGAAGGCGGGCGCGGACGGGTCGATCGTGCTCTGCAGAACTGTCGTGCTCACAGGCCCATGCCCTTCGCGATGATCTCGTTCATGATCTCGGTGGCGCCACCGCCGATGCCGAGCAGCCGGGCGTCGCGGTAGTGCCGCTCCACCTCGGCGTCACGCATGTAGCCGAAACCGCCGTGCAGTTGCAGCGCCGCGTCGACGACGAAGTCGCACGCGGACACCGCCACGTTCTTCGCGACCGCCACCTCGGTCACCACCGGCTGCCCGGCGGCGACCCGCTCGGCGACCTCGTGCACGTACGCCCGCGCCGCCTCGGTACGGGAGTGCATCTCGGCCAGCCTGTGCCGGACGACCTGCCGCCCGACGAGCGGCCGGCCGAACGTCTGGCGGTCCCGGCACCACCGCACCGTCAGGTCCACGCAGCGCTGCGCGGTCGCGTACGCCTGGGTGGCGAGCGAGATCCGCTCGTTGGCGAACTGCTGCATGATGGCGAGGAAACCGGTGTCCTCCGGGCCGACCCGGTTCGTCACCGGGACCCGGACGTCGACGAAGGACAGCTCAGCGGTGTCGGAGCAGTGCCAGCCCAGCTTCTCCAGCCGCCGGCCCACCGTGAAGCCGGGCGTGCCCTTGTCGATCACCAGCAGGCTGACCGAGCCCGAGCCGGGGAAGTCGGTGCAGACAGCAGTGGTGACGAAGTCGGCGCGGACCCCGCTGGTGATGTACGTCTTGGACCCGTTGACGACGTAGTGGTCGCCGTCGCGGACCGCGCAGGTGCGGATGCCCGCCACGTCGGAGCCGCCGTCCGGTTCGGTGATCGCCAGCGCACCGATCATCGTCCCGGCGAGCGCCGGCCGGACGTACCTGTCGATCAGCCCTTCGTCCTGGGTCTCGACCATGTGCGGCAGCGCGATCCCGTGCGTGAACAACGCGGCGACCAGCCCGGACGACCCACCCGAGCGGATGATCTCCTCGGTGACCACCATCGAGTCGAGCAGGTCGCCGCCGCTGCCGCCGACGGACTCAGGGAAGCCGATGCCGAGCAGGCCGATCTTCGCGGCGGTCTCGTGCAGCGACCGGGGCAGCTCGCCGGCCCGCTCCCAGTCGGACAGGTGCGGCAGCACCTCCCGGGTGACGAACGAGCGGGTCAGCTCGCGCAGCTGCCGGCGTTCCGGCGTGTCAACGATGGTCATGCGGGTGCCTCCGTCGGTAGGTCGACCACCCGGGAGCGCAGCAGCTCCCCGAGGGCCTTGGCCTGGGGGTCGAACCGGGTGGAGGCGGCCACGCCCTGCCCGAGCAGGCCTCGGATCACGAAGTTGACAGCGCGCAGGTTCGCCAGCTCGTACCGCTCGACGGTGAGCGCGGCGGTCTCCGGCAGCAGCTCGGCCAGCCGTTCCACACTCAGCCAGTCGCGCAGCCAGGGCCAGGTCGCATCGGTACGCGCCCAGACGCCCAGGTTGGCGTCGCCGCCCTTGTCGCCCGACCGCGCGCCGACCAGCTCACCCAGCGCCCCCCGCCGGGTGTCGTGCAAGGAAGGGCCCCCTGTTAACGCCTCGTGTTGTATAAGGGCCCCCTGCAAACCGCTCGTCACCGTAGGCGGCGCGATCGGCACCCGCTCGCCGGAGGGCAGCACCGCCACGTGCTCGACCGCGTCCTGCGCGATCGTGTCGGCGGTGAACACGCCGTACGGCGTCGCGTCGCCGGGCAGCGTGGTGAGCGTGCAGCCCGGGTAGGAGGCCAGCGCCAGCTCCACCGCCGCCGCCGAGAACGCCCGCCCGGCCCGCGACTTGTCGCCGTCCCGCACGTGTACGTGCAGCAGCGCGCTCGCCGCCTCCGTGTCGCCGGTGTCCGGGTGGTCGGTGCGGGCCAGCGTGAACTCCAGCCCCTCCGTGCCGACCGACTCCTCGATCTGGCCCCGGACCAGCGCCGCCTTGGCCGGGATGTCCAGCCCGCACAGCACGAACGTCATCGAGTTGCGGAAGCCGCCCAGGTTGTTGACGCCCACCTTGAGCGTGTCCGGCGGCGGCGTGCCGCGTACCCCGGACACGCGTACCCGGTCCGGGCCCTCCTGCTCCAGCCGTACCGTGTCCAGCCGGGTCACCACGTCCGGCCCGAGGTAGTCCGGCCCGCCCACCTCGTACAACAGCTGGGCGGTGACCGTCTCGACGGTGACCGCGCCGCCGGTGCCGGCGTGCTTGGTGAGCACCGACGAGCCGTCCGGGTGCAGCTCGGCGATCGGGAAGCCGGGCCGGTGCCCGCCGTCCGGCAACTCGGTGAAGAAGCTGAAGTTGCCGCCGGTGACCTGCGCCCCGCACTCGATCAGGTGCCCGGCCACCGTGGCGCCGGCCAGCGCGTCCAGGTCGTCGCGGGTCCAGCCGAAGCGGGCGATCGCCGGGCCGACAGCCAGCGAGGCGTCGGTGACCCGCCCGGTGACCACCACGTCCGCGCCCGCGTCGAGGCAGGCCGCGATCCCGAACGCGCCCAGGTAGGCGTTGGCGGTCAGCGCGTCCGGCCGCTGGATCGCGTCGCCCTCGACGTACCCGACCCGGACCTGGAGGCCGAGCCGGTCGCCGAGCGACTTGATCGCGTCGGCCAGCCCCGCCGGGTTGAGGCCGCCCGCGTTCGTGACGAGCGTGACGCCGCGTTCCAGCGCGGTGCCGAGCACGCCCTCCAGCTGGCGCAGGAACGTCTTCGCGTAGCCCAGCGACGGGTCACGCATCCGGTCGCGGCCGAGGATGAGCATGGTCAGCTCGGCCAGGTAGTCACCGGTCAGCACGTCCAGCTCGCCGCCGTCGATCATCTCCCGCCAGGCGGCGAAGCGGTCGCCGTAGAAGCCCGACGCGTTCCCGATCCGCAGCACGCTCATGGCGGGCCGGTCGGGCATGCTCTCACGGCCCTCGCTTCGCTCGGTGCGTTCGCTCATGCCGGGCCCCCGTCCGCCGGCTCCCGCTTGTCGCCGGGCGGGCCGGCGAACGCCTGGGCCACGTCCAGCCACTCGTCGGCCACCGGCCCGGTGGCCGTCAGGGCCAGGTCGGCGCGGTGCCGGCGCTGGGTGACGAGCAGGCAGAAGTCGAGCGCCGGGCCGGTCACCCGGTCGGCCGCGTCGGCCGGACCGAACTCCCACACGTCGCCGCCCGTGGGCGCGGTCAGCTCGACCCGCACCGGCGCCGTGGGCACCTCGCGGCCGTGGGCTGCGAAGCCGTGCCCGAGGGTACGGAAGCCGAGGTGCGCGATGTGGCGCAGGCGCCCGGTCGGGGTACGGGTGACACCCAGCGCGTCGGCGACGTCCTCGCCGTGCGCCCACGTCTCCATCAGCCGGGCGGTCGCCATCGAGGTGGGCGACATGCTGGTGCCGTACCAGGGGATCTTCTGCCCGGCCGGGACGGCGGCGAGCGCCCCGGCGAGCGCCGACCGGCCGGCACGCCAGCGGGCCAGCAGCGCGGGCGCCGGTGCGAGGAAGGACTCGGCGCCGTCCTCGACCAGACGCGACGGGTCCGGCGCGGCCATGACCGAGGCGAAGAACGCCGACTCGTCGGTGGCCGCCAGGTAGGCGACGTGGTCGGTCCAGGCCAGGTGCGCGATCTGGTGCGCGACGGTCCAGCCCGGGGCCGGTGTCGGCCGCTCCCATCCCTCCGGCGGCAGGTCCGCGACGAGCGCGTCGAGTTGTTCGGACTCGGCGGCCAGGTCCGCGAGCAGGGCTGTCAGGTCGACCATTGTGCCTCCGGGCGGGGGTGGGGCGTCAGGTGATCAGTGCCGCCGGCTCTCGGGGGTGAGCAGCGCGGCGAGCTGGCGTTTCCAGGTGCTCAGCAGGGCGGAACGGCGGGGCGAGTCGTCGCTGAGCAGGTTGGCCACGCCGAGGCCGCGAAGCAGGTCGAGGGTGGCCTGCACCGACTCGCGCACCCCCGGCTGGCGCTCGTCCACGCCGAGCAGCTCGACGGTGAGCCGGTACATCTCGCGGCCGATCCGCGCCTCCAGCGGCACCAGCGCGGCGCGCAGCTCGGCGTCGGTGCGGGCGGCCACCCACAGCTCCAGCGCTGCCGCGAACAGCGGGCCGGTGAACGAGGCGGCGAGCAGGTCCACCACTCCGTCGAGGCGCTGCGGCCCGGACGGCAGGACCGCCGCCTCGGCGCGCAGCTCGGCCGCCCGGCGCTCGGTCAGGTGCGTGACGGCGGCGGTCACCAGCGCGGCCTTGGTGGGGTAGTGGTGCAACTGGGCGCCCCGGGAGACGCCGGCGTGGGCCGCCACCACAGTCGTCGTGGTGCCGGACCAGCCGTGCTCCACCAGGCACTCGACGGTCGCCTCCAGCAACCGGGCCTGGGTGGCCCGGCTGCGCTCCTGCTGTGGAACTCGGCTCGACACGCAGACAGCCTGCCCCGCCCAAAACAAACAGTCAAGCCTGACTTTTTTGGCCGTCCCCGACGTCGAACCCGGACCGCTATCCGACACCTCCGCGCGGCCGTCATCCGCGATATCGTGCTGGATCACGGGGAGGCACAACATGAATGAATTTGTGCTCGTCGGAGGGGCGGGTTTCCTGGGCACGGCTACCGCCGAGGTGCTGCTGGCCGCCGGCGCGCGAGTCACCACCGTGGACCGTCACCCACCCGCCGAGGCGAACACCGCCGCCGGCCTCGACTGGATCAGGGCGGACCTGCTCACCGCCGAACCACCCGAGTTGCCGCCCGGCATCGTCGTGGTGCTGCTCGGCGCGAGCCACCCCCGGCCCCGCCACCCCTGGACTCTGCCGCTGGACAACGCGGTCAGCACCGCCCGGCTCCTGCCCCGCCTGGCCGGACGCCAGGTGGTGCTCACCTCCTCCGTCGAGGTCTACGGCGCCGCGTCCGGCCCGCTCACCGAGGACACCACGCCCGACCTGCCGTGGTCCGCCGGGGAACTCGACAGCTGGTGCGCCCGCGTGCGCGACCTCGCCCGGGAACCCTGCCCGCCGTGGCGGGCCGCCCCACTGGCCCGGGCGATGGCCGACGCCGACCCCACAGGGCGGTGGACGTACGCGATGGCGAAGCTCGCGCAGGAACGACTCGTCGCGGACGCGATCCCGCCCGACCGGCTGACCGTGCTCCGGCTCGCGAACGTCTTCGGCCCGGGCCAGCACCGGGTGGCCACCCGGCTGGTCCGCCGGGCCCGCCAGGGACTGCCGCTGCCGGTCACCGCGGACACCGTACGCAGCTTCCTGCCCGCCGACACCCTCGCCCGGCTCCTCCTGCGCGGGATCGACCCCGGCGTATGGAACGTGGGCGGGGAACCGGTGCCGTTGACCGACCTCGCCACCTGGATCCGGGACCTGTGCGGCTCGTCGGCGCCGCTGCTGACCATGCCGCGCCCGGCGCCGGACAGCTCCGGCCTGGTGGTCACCGACAAGCTGACCGCCGCCGGCCACCGGGTCGAGCCGCTCCACCCGGCCCTGGCGAAGCTGGTGGCCGAGGTCGACGACGACCGGGCACCCCTGTTCCGGCCGCCGCTGCCGGTCGTCGTACCGCCCCCGCCGGCACACCCCGAGACGGTCGTCGCCCGCCAGCAGGAGGCGCTCGTCAGCGGGGAGGTCAAGCACGGCAACCGGTGGACGCGCGAGCTGACCGAACGCCTCGGCAAGGAGCTGCAACTCGACGACGACCATCGGGTGCTGGTCACCGCCTCGGGGACCGCCGCCCTGCGGATCATGGTGGCCGCCACCGTCGGCCCGGCCCGCCCCGGCGACGTGGCGGTGCTGCCGTCCTACACCTTCCCCGCGACCGCGGAGATCCTGGTCCAACTCGGCTACAGACTGCGCTTCGTCGACGTGGACGCCGCGACCTGGACGATCGACCCGGTGGCCGTCGCCGCCGCGATCGAGCGGGGCGGCGTACGAGTGGTGCTCTGCGTCGACACGTTCGGCAACCCGTGCGACTACCCGGCCCTGCGGGCGGTCTGCGACCCCGCCGGGGTGGCCCTGCTGGCCGACTCCGCCGCGGCCCTCGGCAGCCTGCACCAGGGGCGGCCGGTGGCACAGCAGGCGTTGTCGCACTCGTACTCGATGAGCTTCGCCAAGGTGGTGTCGGCCGGCGGCGCCGGCGGTGCGCTGGTGCTGCCCACCGACGCCGCCGAGGCGGTCCTCGCCGCACCGGCCGGCTGGACCCGCTCCGAGCTGATGAACGAGCTGCACGCCGTCGTCGCGGTCGACCAGCTCGCGGAGCTGGACACGCTGGTCCGGTGCCGGAGCGAGGTGGCCGAGGTCTACGCCGCCGCGGCGTCCGCCCTGCCGGTGGAGGTCCAGCGGGTACGCCCCGGGGACCGGCACTGCTGGGTGCACTGGGTTGGTCGCTTCGCCCGGCGCGACCGCGTGGCGACGCGGCTGGCCGCACTCGGCGTGCGGACCAAGCCCTACTTCGCGGCAATCCACAGTGGCCCACTCGGCGGCGGTGAGCGCCTACCGGTGACCGAACGGCTGGACGCTGAGGCGCTGGCCCTGCCGATGTCCTCGGAGCTCACAGTGGAACAGGCGGAACGGGTCGTCGCCGCGCTCCGCCGCTGCCTGGACTGAACCGGGACGGGCGGTCACCCCGGCGCGCGGCGACCGGTCACCAGGAGCTGCTTGCCGGCGTCGGCGAGGACCGGGGCGTCGCCCAGCCGTCGCTCCAGCTCCAACAGCGCGTCCCAGTCGGCGTCCAGCCGTCCGGCCAGCCCGGCCCGCCCCAGCGCGGCGGCGCTGACCAGCAGCCCGGCGCTGCGGATCTCGACCAGGCCGGCGGCGCGGAACGCGGCCTCCAACCGGGCCCGGTCCAGCAGGTGCAGGTCGGCGGCGTGCCCCTCGGCACGCCAGACACCCCGCCGGCGGGCCAGCCGGTCCACCGCCTCGTCATCCCGGCCCGCACCGACCAGCTCCAGGACCAGGCCCACCAGCGAGTCGACAAGCACGGCCAGCACCCCGCCCGGACGCAACCACCCGGCCAGGTGCCGGACCGCCCGCTCGGGATCGGCTGTGTACTGCAGGGAACCCATCGCCAGCACCGCGCCGGCCGTAGCCGGCAGCGTCACCTCCGTCATCGAACCCTCGACCAGTGTGAAGCCGGAACCGGGCGGCCGGCGGCGCAGCTCGGCCACCATCCCCGGCGCCTGTTCGACGCCGGTCACCGGATGGCCGAGGTCGAGCAGCCGCCGCGCCCACCGGCCCACGCCGCAACCGGCGTCCACCACCGGGGCGCCCGGCGGCACCAACGCGAGCACCCGCTCCCACGCCAGGTCGTCGTAGGCACGCCGGTGCGGCACCGCGAAGTGCTCCTCGTAGCCGGACGCCAGCGCGTCGTACAGCGGCTGGCTCGGGCGCATCGGCTCAGGCAAGACTGCGCCGCCCCCGCAGCCACTGCCGGTCGGCCAGGTAGGTGCCCGGCCGCCAGCGCAGGTTGAGGCTGTAGTTGCTGCCGCAGCCGACACACTCCTTGCGGAACAGCCGCGCGTGCTCGGCACGGTATTCCGGCGCGTCGACGATCTCGGCGATCGGGCGCTGCCGGACCGAGGCGGTCGGATCGTGGGCCCAGCAGCCGCCGATCTCCCCCCGGGAGTGCACCATCAACTTGAGCTGCGACTCGGCGCACGGCAGGTCGCGCTGGACGAGGTCGTCGAAGTGCCCACGCAGGTAACGCAGCTCCGAGTAACGCGGCAACCACCGCCGGTCGGCCCGGGCCATCGCCTCCAGCTCGGCCAGCGCCGCGTCGAGCCGGTCGCCCGCCACGTCGGTCTGGTCGGTGACCGCGTCGGTGCGGAACAGGAACGTCCGGTCGGTGACGAGGTTGAGATAGAGCGTCACGCCCAGCTCCTGGGCCAGCGCCGCGATGCCGGGCAGGCTGTCCACGTTGTCCCGCATGACGGTGAAGTTCATCCGTACCTTCAGACCGAGCCGGTCCCGGGCGGCGATCAGGTTCCGCAGGTGCCGGGTCGTCGTCTCGAACGCGCCGAGCCGCCCGCGGATCCGGTCGTGCACAAGCGCCGTCGGGCCGTCGACGGAGACGTTGAAGCTGCGTACGCCCGCGGCGAGCACCTCGTCCAGCACGGGCGGGGTGAGACGGATGCCGTTGGTGTTCAGATGCAGGTGGCGTACCCCCACCTCGCGGGCGTACGCCATCAGGGTCAGCGCGTCCGGCCGGATCAGCGGCTCGCCGCCGGTGAAGTTGACCTTGTGGATGCGCAGCGCGACGAGCTGACGCAGGACGTCGCGCCACTCGTCGGTGGAGAGTTCACCCTTGGTGTTCGTGGTCCAGCAGCCGCAGCTCGTGCAGCGCAGGTTGCAGTTGTCGGTGAGGAACAGCTCGGCGACCAGTGGCCGTACGTGCAGCCGGGGCGCGAACCGTTCCTTGACGGCGAGCCGGCCGAAGAACCAGGCGAGGCGGGCGGTGTCGGCGACGGTCACGGCAGTCTCCGGGCGATGACGAAGAGGTTGGCCGAGCGGAACAGCCGGCCGTCGAGGTGGATGCCGCGCTCCAGCAGGCGGCGCACCGGGCCGCCGGTGAGCAGCGCCGGGATCTGCAACCACCGCCAGAACAGGTTGGCGCCGGTCACAGTGGCCAGGGTGAAACCGGTCGCGCGCAGCAGGCCGAGCAGGTCTTCGGTGCGGTAGTTGGTGTGCCGGTCCCGGCCGACCGACATGTCGCCGCGCAGGTTGTCGGAGAGGTCGGCGAACCGACTGTGCCACACCTGCGACCCGAACCGCCACGAGTAGATCCGGCGGTGCAGCCGGGGGAAGTCGAACTTGGCGTTGTCGGGATCGAGGAAGGTGAAGACGTGCCGCCGGGGAACGGTGAGCACCAGCAGCCCGTCGGGGGCGAGCACCCGGTGCGTCTCGGCCAGCAGCGCGGTCTCGTCGGGCACGTGTTCCAGCACGTCGAGCAGGCTCACCGAGTCGAAGTGGCGGTCGGCGAACGGCAGCGGCTCGCCGACCCCGAGCCGGTGCAGCGGCAGATCCGGGTGGCGGGCCGCCAGCTCGGCGAGGTAGCCCGGGTGCGGGTCGGCGCCCTCGCAGGTCACGGTGCCGTGTTCGTGCAGCACGGCGAGGAAGTCTCCGGTGCCGCAGCCCAGATCGAGGTGCCGGCCGGTGCGGCCGGACAGCGCGTCCCAGGCGAACGCGTACCGGCGTAGCGGGTGGGTGGCGAAGGGCCGTACACCCGCCCGGTGCGTCGCCTCGTCGGCCCGGCTCATTTGACCAGCCGGGCGCAGAGCGCGTCCAGAGTGGCGGCCAGGCGTTCGCCGTCGACCGGGCCGGGCAACGGGCGTTCCGCGAGCAGCAGCTGTTGCCGTTGCGGATGCTCGGCCACCACGGCCGGCAGTTCGGCCACGTCCCACACCGCCACCACCCGGCCCGAGCGATCCTCCGCGCGCAGGTAGTCGACCTGGTGGTCGTTGCCCATCTCGCCCCGTGCCGCCTCCCGGGCCACCGCGACCGGCACCCGGCCGAGCCGCTGGACCAGCCGCACCGTGTTCCCGGCGTGGGTGATCACCACGTCGGCGGCGGCCAGCCGACTCCGCAGGTCGTCCAGGGGCAGGAACGGGGCGTGCGGGCACGGCGGGGTCACCGCCGACGTGCCGGTCTGGACGAACACCTCGTGCGCGGCACAGAGCGGTGCGACGGCCTCGACCAGGCGGTCGAACGGCCACGGGCCCATGCCGACGGTGACCAGGAGGCGGGCCATGACTAGTAGAGCTCCCCGATGAGGACCGCGCGGGGCCGGGACGCCAGCAGGGCGGGTCGCTGCACCAGCACTGCGGCGGCGAGGCGGGAGCAGAGCCGCGCGGCGGCCCCGGCGGGCCCGGTCATGTTGAACGTCTCCAGCCACAGCGACGGCACCCTGAGCAGGCGGGCGGCGAGGAAGACGCCGACGGCCACGCCGGTGCCGGCCGAGACCACCACGTCGGGTCGCTCCCGGCGCAGCAGCCGCAGGGCCCGCCAGGCCGCCGGCAGCACCTGCCACCGAGTGCGCGTCGACAGCTCGGGCTGCCAGTGCACCCGTTGCCCGGCCAGCGCCACCTCGGTGTCGGGGGCGCGGACCGCCACCCACACCGGGTCGTGCCGCTCCCACCACGGGCGGAGCGCGAGCAGATCGAGCAGGACCCCGCCGCTGCTGGAGACGAGGAGGATCCGATACCGCCGGTCCATCACCTCACGCTATCCCAGCGTCGCGGATCGCGATGTCCCGGTCCAGACAGGACGGTCGATCCCCGGGTGACCCGGGTCAGCGGCCGTCGCGCGGTGCGAAGACGGCCAGGGCGTCGGCGTCGGAGTGGCGGGAGCGGACGTACTCGTCGGCCCAGGCCTCGGCGTCCGGGAACGCCGAACCCGCGGCGACGGCGGCGCACGCAGCGTCCACGTCGAAGCGGGTCCGGCGTAACTGCACGCCCGGGCCGAGCAGCGCCCACCAGGCGCCGGCGCCCCCGTACGGCATGCCGACGCTGCCCGGGTTGACCACCAGGCGGCGGTCGACCAGCCGGGTGAACGGCATGTGCGTGTGCCCGCAGACCACCGTGCCGACCTCGGCCGGCAGGCCGGCGAAGACCTCTGCCCAGCGGTCGAGCCGGGAGTCGACGAGCACTACCTCCTCGTCGTCACGCGGGGTCGCGTGGCAGAACAGCACCTCGCCCAGCCCGGTGACCGGCACCGTGACGGACGGCGGCAGCGCGGCCAGCCGGGCCACCTGGTCGTCGCGCAGCTGCCCGGCGGCCCAGTTCGACACGGCGACGGGGGCCGGCCGGCCGGCCCGCGCCTGCACCAGCTCGCGGTCGGCGTTCCCGCCGACCCAGCACGCCCGGTCACCGAGCGCAGCCAACCGGTCCAGCACCTCGACCGGCTGCGGACCGGCCGCCAGGTCGCCGGTGAGGACGATCAGCTCGGCGGCGGCCACGTCCGGCTCGGCCAGGACGGCGTCCAGGGCGGGCAGCACACCGTGGATGTCGGAGAGGACGGCGACGCGATCAGGCATCGTCCCAGCCTGGCGTCACCGGTCCGGGAGGGCCAAACGATTCTGCGGCGGGCAGAGACGGCAGCGGCCCGGCTCCACGCTGAGGCGGGCCGGGCCGGGAAGCCGGTACGGAGGTCAGACCCGCGCGCGGCGGGCCAGGCGCTCCGGGTCGAGGATGATGATGCTCTTGCCGTCCAGCCGCAGCCAGCCGCGCGAGGCGAAGTCGGCCAGCGCCTTGTTGACGGTCTCCCGGGAGGCACCGACGAGCTGGGCGATCTCCTCCTGGGTGAGGTCGTGCGTCACGCGCAGCACGCCGCCGTCGCGGGTGCCGAACCGGCCGGCCATCTGGAGCAGGTTCTTGGCGACCCGCCCGGGCACGTCGGTGAAGATCAGGTCGGCGAGCGAGTCGTTCGTGCGGCGCAGCCGGCGGGCCAGCACCCGCAGCAGCTGCTCGGCGATCTCGGGCCGGTTGTTCAGCCACGGCCGCAGGGCCTGCTTGCGCAGCCGGACCAGGCGGGTGTCGGTGACCGCCGTGGCCGTCGCCGTACGCGGACCGGGGTCGAACAGCGACAGCTCGCCGACCATGTCCGACGGGCCCATCACGGCGATCAGGTTCTGCCGGCCGTCCGCCGCGCGGCGACCAACCTTGATCTTGCCGGACAGGAGGATGTAGAGACTGTCGCCGGGTTCGCCCTCGTTGAAGACGATTTCGCCCTTGCGGACCTCGATCGTCTCCATCTCCTTGGCGAGCGCCTCGGCAGCCTCCGGGTCGACACCCTGGAAGATCCCGCTGCGGGCCAGTACCTCGTCCATCGCGCACCTCCGCCTGCGCGTGCCGTCCGTCGGCCGGGTCCGCCGTCCGCTGATCCCTCGCGCGCCGCCAGTCTAGGCGCACATGAGTAGGAATCAGAGGTGCACCCCTGGAATCTTGATCGTTGGGCGTAACCCACCGGACCTGGTGAGCAGCTAAGATCCCGCACTCGGCCCGGCCCGGCGCCACCCGTTCCCACCTGTGATCGTAGGGTGACCGGCGTGCTGTGTGAGCCGTTCCTGACCAGCCGGTCCGAAACCGGGTGGGACATCCCGCTGCTGGTGTGGCGGGCCGAGAGGCCGCTGCTGGCGGTCGGCTCCGCGCCGCTGGGCGGGGGGATCGGCGTCCGCGGGTGGGTGCTCAACGCGACGGTGCCGATGTCGTACGACCGGGACGACCCCGCCGCCCACCTGGCCGACCTGGCGGACGGCCTCGGCCTGGACGGCCCCGGTGTGGGGCTGCTGACCGGCGTGGACGTGACCGAGATGGTGCGCCGCACCGACGGCGGCGTCCGGGTCTGGGCGACTGTGGGCCTGGGCACGCCGGTGTGGGCCGCCGCGCCCGAGCCGGCCCACGCCGCATCCGGCCCGGCCCCGCACGCCGCATCCGGCCCGGTCCGGCCCGCGCAGCACGTCGGTACCGTCAACATCGTCGCGTACGTGCCGGTGCGGCTGAGCGAGGCCGCACTGGTGAACGCCGTGGCCACCGCCACGGAGGCGAAGGCGCAGGCGATCTGGGAACTGGGACTGCCGGCCACCGGCACCCCCACCGACGCGGTGACTGTGCTCTGCCCGGCCGAGGGCGATCCGGCGGCTTACGGCGGCCCTCGCTCGGCCTGGGGCGCGCCGCTGGCCCGGGCCGTGCACGCCGCCGTGCGCTCCGGTGGCACCGGGACCGTGGTGCCGTGGTCCGACCGGCGGGCGGGCTGACGTGGGCTCGGCGTATTCGACACGCCGGGTTTTCCGACCGATCGGCCCTCGTCGCGGCGTTCCGGGGACGGTAGCGTCGCCGACGATGTACGCTCCCGCCCGTTCTGTGCCCCGTACCCTCCGTGCCGCCGTCGCCGGGACGCCCGCCGCCGCTCCCGGGCCGCGTCGCGCGGTGCTCGGCCGGCGCCTCGCCGCGTTCGCCGCGCTCGTCGCCGTCCTCTTCGTCGCCGGCTGCGGCGGTGAGGCCGGCGGGTCCGGCGATCCCAGGTGGCAGGCGGGCCAGGGCGGCGGGTCGACCGGCTCGGCCGGGCCCGCGACCGGCGACCAGCCGGCGGCGCCGGACGGCGCGAACGAGCCGTCGATCTCGCTCACCGCGACCGGTGACGTGATCATGGGGAACGCGCCGGACCGGCTGCCGCCCAACGGCGGCAAGGGCTTCTTCGACGACGTGAAGTCGGCGCTCAAGGGCGACCTGGTGATGGGCAACCTGGAGGAGCCGCTCACCGACGACACCGGCGCCGGCAAGTGCGGCCCGGAGCCGAAGAACTGCTACCAGTTCCGCGCGCCGCCCGGCTATGCCGCGCACCTGCGCTCGGCCGGGTTCCAGCTGCTCAACCAGGCCAACAACCACGGCTACGACTACGGCCGGCAGGGCTACGAGAACACCCAGTCGGCGCTTGAGGCGCACGGGCTCAAGCACACCGGCGCCCCGGGCGAGATCACCGTGGTGGACGTCAAGGGCGTCAAGGTCGCCGTGGTGGGCTTCTCGTCGTACCCCTGGTCGAACAGCCTGGTCGACCTCGACGCCGCCAAGCAGGTGATCGAGATGGCGAAGGAGTCGGCCCAGATCGTCGTGGTGCAGGTGCACATGGGCGCCGAGGGCGCGGACAAGACCCGGGTGAAGCCGGGTACCGAGATGTTCTTCGGCGAGAACCGCGGCGACCCGATCCGCTTCTCCCGGACCGTCATCGACGCGGGCGCCGACCTGGTCATCGGGCACGGCCCGCACGTGCTGCGCGGGATGGAGTTCTACAAGGGGCGGCTGATCGCGTACAGCCTGGGCAACTTCGCCGGCGGCGGGAAGTCGCTGAACAGCTCGGGGCGGCTCGGCTGGGGCGGGGTGCTCAAGGTGTCGCTCACCGCCGAGGGGAAGTTCGCCGGCGGCACGTTCACCTCCACTGTGATGAACGGTGTGGGCCGTCCGTCGGTCGACCGGCAGAACCGCGGCCTCGGGCTGGTCCGCGAGCTGAACCGGACCGACTTCCCGGACACCGGCGCGAAGCTCGACGGAACCGGCAAGATCACCGCACCGGCGGGTGGCTGAGCGCACGCCGGCCGCGCCGAGCCGCCGGAGCGTCGGCCCCGCGACGTAGGCTGGCCGACGTGACCACGCGCTCCCCCGAGACCGACCTCGGCCGTACGCGCCGTGCCCGGCGCATCGGCCGGGTGCTGACCGAGACGCACCCCGACGCGCACTGTGAGCTCGACCACTCCAACGCGCTGGAGCTCGCCGTCGCGACGATCCTGTCCGCCCAGTGCACCGACAAGAAGGTCAACGAGGTCACGCCGAAGCTGTTCGCCCGCTACCGCACCGCCGCCGACTACGCCGCGGCGGACCGCGCCGAGCTGGAGGAGCTGATCCGGCCCACCGGGTTCTACCGCAACAAGACCAGCTCCCTGATCAACCTCGGGCGGGCGCTCTGCGAGCGGTACGACGGCGAGGTGCCCGGCCGGCTCGACGACCTGGTGACCCTGCCCGGGATCGGCCGCAAGACCGCGAACGTCATCCTCGGCAACGCCTTCGGCGTCCCCGGCATCACCGTCGACACCCACTTCCAGCGGCTGGTGCAGCGGTGGCAGCTCACCACCGAGACCGACCCGGTGAAGATCGAGCACGCGATCGGCGCGCTCTACCCGAAGCGCGACTGGACGATGCTGTCGCACCGGGTGATCTTCCACGGCCGCCGCGTCTGCCACGCCCGCAAGCCCGCCTGCGGCGCGTGCACGCTGGCGAAGCTGTGCCCCGCGTACGGCACCGGGCCGACCGAGCCGGCCGCCGCGGCCAAGCTGCTGAAGGGCCCCCGGGCCCGTGACCTGGCGGTCGCCGTCGGCCTCGACCCCGACCTGGTGCCGCAGCAGGCCGCCGCGGCGGACGTGCCGTGATGCGCCGGCTCGCGTACCTGCTCGTCCCGCTGCTGCTGGCGGCGGCGGGCTGCACCGCCACGGCCGAGCAGCCGGAACGCCCGGCGCCCGCCACCCGGGCCGAGCGGCCCTCGCCGTTCGCCGACTGCACCCCGCTGACCGTCGCGCCCGCCGCCGCGTCCCCGGCGCCCGCCGGGAAGGCCGGGGAGCAGCTGCCCGACCTGACGCTCAACTGCTTCACCGGCGGCGCACCTGTGAATCTGCGCGACGTCAAGGGCCCGGCCGTGATCAACGTGTGGGCGTCCTGGTGCCCGCCCTGCCGCAAGGAGCTGCCCGCCTTCCAGCGGCTCAGCGAGCGGGCCGACGGCCGGTTCCAGGTGATCGGCGTGAACAGCCGGGACAGCCGCGGTGGTGCGCAGTCCATCGGCGAGGACTACGGCGTCGACTTCCCGATGCTGCTCGACCAGGGCGACGCGTTCCAGCGCGCGCTGGAACGCAACGCGTTCCCGCTGACCGTGCTGGTCGACGCCGACGGGCGGATCCGGCACACCGACGCGACCGGCGCGCTCGACGACGCCCGCCTCGCCGCTCTGCTCGAACGCCACCTCGGGGTGCGGGTATGACCCGACGCCCGCCGGGATGGTTCGACCCGTTGCTGGGCCGGCTCGGCACCGCGCGGGCGGAGGACTTCACCCGCATCGTCACGCCGGAGAGCGGCGGCCGGGAGAGTGCCGTGCTGGTGCTGCTCGGCGAGGAGCCCGGTGCCGGGCCGGACGTGCTGGTCCTCCAGCGCGCCGCGACGCTGCGCAACCACGCCGGGCAGCCGGCGTTCCCCGGCGGCGCGGCCGACCCGGAGGACGCCGACCTCCGCGCCACCGCGTTGCGCGAGGCCAACGAGGAGGTCGGCCTCGACCCGGGCAGCGTCACGGTGCTGGCCGAGCTGCCCCGGCTCTGGATCCCGGTCAGCGACTTCGTGGTCACCCCGGTGCTCGCCTGGTGGCACGACCCGCACCCGGTGCATCCGCGTGAGCCGGCCGAGGTCGCACACGTGGCCCGGCTGCCGGTGACCGAGCTGGTCGACCCGGACAACCGCATGCGGGTACGCCACCCGAGCGGCTGGATCGGCCCGGCCTTCTCGGTGCGCGGGATGCTCGTCTGGGGCTTCACCGCGGGCGTGATCGACCGGCTGCTGGAGATGGGCGGCTGGTCCCGGCCCTGGCCGCACTCCCGGGTGGTGGATCTGCCGCCGGTCGACGCCACGCCCGCTCCCTCGGCCGGCACCGAGACGGCCGACGAGAGCCCGGTGCGCTGATCACCCGTACGCATCCCCGGGTCACGTTCCGCGAGCGCTGAGCCGACCGCGGGCAGGGTGCCCGTACCCTTGGGGCGTGTCCGCCGTGGATCTCGTCCTTCTTCTGCTCATGCTCGTGTTCGCGATCAGCGGATACCGTCAGGGTTTCGTCATCGGGGCCCTGTCGTTCTCCGGCTTCTTCCTGGGTGCGCTGCTCGGCCTCCAGGTCGGGCCGCTGATCGCCCAGCAGTTCGAGGCCAGCGGCACCCGCGTGCTGATCTCCCTGGTGGCGATCTTCGGGCTCGCCGTGCTGGGGCAGGCGCTGGCCGGCTGGCTCGGCTCCAACCTGCGGGCCGCCATCACCGGGCGGACCGGCCGGAAGATCGACGACGTCGGCGGCGCGTTCATCTCGGTCGTCGCGGTCATGCTGGTGGCGTGGCTGGTGGCGGTGCCGCTGGGTTCCTCGTCGGTGCCCTGGCTGGCCGCCTCGGTCAAGAACAGCGCACTGCTCACCGTGGTGGACCGGGTGCTGCCCGACCGCGCCCAGGACCTGTCCACCGCCCTGCGGGACACCGTCGACACGAACGGCTTCCCCGACGTGTTCAACGGTCTGGGCAGGACCCCGGCCCGGCAGGTCGCACCGCCCGACCCGGCGCTGGCCAACTCCCAGGTCGTGCAGAACAGCAGGCGGTCGGTGGTCAAGGTGCTCGGCTCCGCGCCGAGCTGCTCGCGCCGCATCGAGGGCTCCGGCTTCGTGTACGCCGACGACCGGGTGATGACAAACGCGCACGTGGTGGCCGGCACCCGCTCGGTGGCGGTGGAGTTGCGCGGCGAGCGGTACGACGGCGAGGTCGTCGTCTACGACCCGGACCGGGACCTCGCCGTGCTCTACGTGCCGGGGCTGCCCGGACCGTCGCTGCGGTTCGCCGCCGGGCCGGCCGCCACCGGCGCGGACGCGATCGTGCTCGGCTTCCCGCTCGACGGCCCGTACGACGCCCGCCCGGCCCGGATCCGGGACGTCGACCGGATCACCGGACCGGACATCTACTCGGCCGGTGACGTCAACCGGGAGATCTACACGATCCGGGCGCTGGTGCGCAGCGGCAACTCCGGCGGCCCGCTGGTCTCCTCGAACGGTCTGGTGCTCGGCGTGATCTTCGCGGCGGCGGCGGACGACCCGAACACCGGCTTCGCGGTGACCGCGGCCGAGGCGCGACCGGTGGCGCTGGCGGGCGCGGAGCGTACCCGGGGAGTCGCCACCGGCGACTGCACCTGAGCTGGCCGGCGGCGCTCAGCCGCCCACCGGTGCTCCCGCCGGTGTCGCCTCGTCACCGGAGCGGGACAGCGGCAGATGGGCGCGGCCCCAGGTGAGCGTGCGGTCGAGGACCGCCCGCGCCATGATCGCCACGCAGGCGCCGCCGTTGAGGAACGAGGCGACCACGTCGCTGGGGTGGTGCATGCCCCGGTACATCCGGGTGAGCGCCACGCCGATCGGCACCAGCACCAGCAGCGTCCACCAGGTGGCCTTGGCCGGGGTGCTGCGTGCCCGCAGCGCCAGCAGCAGCGCCAGACCGACGTAGAGCGCGGTGGCCGCCGACGTGTGCCCGGACGGGAAGCTGGACGTGGGCGGGGAGGCGTCCATGTGTGCCACGGCCGGACGGTTCCGGTCGATGACCATCGTGGTGAACAGGAAGATCAGCGCCTGTGCGGTCACCGCCGCGCACAGGAACAACGGTTCCCGCCAGCGGTGCAGCACCAGCCGCAGCACCAGGGCCGCCAGCACCGTCACCACGACGATCATCTGGGTGCTGGCGAGCGTGCTGAACACCAGCGAGACGTCGTTCCAGCCCGGCGTCCGGTCGCCGGCCAGCTCACGGTTGACCGTGTCCTCCACTGTGAACGGCCACGTGTGGGCCAGCACCCGGGTCACCAGCAGGCCCAGGCCCACCATCAGCGCGAAGAGCAGGACCAGCGGCAGCAGGACACGCCGGGTGACTCGGATCACGACATCGGACATGGCATCGCCTGTACCCCGGCGCGGGTCCGGCTACGCCCGCCCGCCCTCCGGCCCCTGGTCGGCCAGCTCCGGCTCGACCCCCTCACGCAGCGGACGCGCGGACCGCCGCCCGGAGCCGCTGCGCCAGGTGGCGAAGCCGGCCGATGTCGCGGCCACCACGGCGGCCCCGAGCACCCAGCCACCCACCACGTCGCTGGTCCAGTGCACGCCCAGCGCGATCCGGCTGAGCCCGGTCACCACCGTGACCAGCACGGCGGCCGTCCACAACGCGACCCGGCCCCGGCGGCTGTCCCGTGCGAACGGCAGGAACACCAGCAGCAGCACGCCGGCGGCCAGCGTGGCGTTGAGCGCGTGCCCGGACGGGAACGAGTAACCGGCGGCCCGCGCCACCGGTTCGAGCAGATCCGGCCGGTCCCGGCCGACGAGCAGCTTGAGCAGCGCGCCGAGCAGCCCGCCGGTGACCATGGTGACGACCACCCACACCGCGAGCCGGGGCGCGCCGCGCCGGACCAGCCAGACCACCACCGCGACGGCGGCGACCCGCAGCGGGCCGGGTCCGAAGACGTGCGTCCAGACCGTCATCGCGTCGACCCAGACGGGATGGTCCTGCGCGTACCCGTGGAACGCGTCGGTGATCGAGGCGTCCAGCCGCAGCAGGGGCGGCCAGGCGCCGAGCACCAGCAGCGCGATCAGGGCGAACGGCACCAGCACCAGGAACGCCGCGACAGCGGCCACTGTGAGCCGCAGGCCGAGAGAGTGCTCGCGGTCGAGGCGGCGATCGCGCCACGACCGGTGCGTGACCGGCGCCCCGGTGGTCTCCATGGGGCTTCCCCTACCCACCTGAGGGCAGGGTCAGACTGGTTCAGCGGCGGGTCTGCCGGAACCGCCGCACCATCAACGCGGTGCCGGTGACGAGCGCGACGAACAGGGCCAGGCCGGTCCAGAGCCGCTCCGGGGCCCAGACCTCCGTCTGCCCCGCCGGCCGGGCGGTCCAGCCCTCCGCCGTACGCCCGACCGGATCGCCACCCCGGCCCGCCGCCGCGGCCCGGGTGTCCCGCCCCTCGCCGGGTGCCGGGCCGAAGCCCACCACGCCGGGGGAGGCGTTGTCGTCCAGCGGGTTGTGGCCCACCCCCGGCACGTCGCCGGTCAGCGCGGCCACCGGATCGACAAGGCCGTAGCCGAACCGGTCGTCCCGGCCGGTCGGCCCGAGGTCCCGGGCTGTGGTGATCAGCCGGTTGACCACGTCGCCGGCCGACATCTTCGGATAACGGGCGCGGACCAGGGCGGCGGTCGCGGCGACGAGCGGCGCGGCGAAGCTCGTCCCCTGCACCCGCCAGTAGCCGTCCGGCCGGGCGCCGTAGAGCCCGGTGGCCGGGGCGCTGAGCACCGTCTCGTGCCCGGTGATCGAGCCGGACCAGAGGTTCTCGCTGGTCCGCTCCAGGCCGGTGACCGCGAGCACACCCGGTTCCCGGGCCGGATACCAGACCTCGGTGGTCGTCGAGGTGGCCAGGTTGCCGGTGCAGGCCACCACCACCACGTCCCGCGCGAACGCGTAGTCGAGCGCCGCGGCCAGGGCCGGGTTGTCGATGCTGCCGCCGAGCGACAGGTTGACCACCCGGGCGCCGTTGTCGACCGCCCAGCGCACCGCCTTCGCGATGATCAGCGCGTCGTCGTAGCGGTTCTCGGCGTCGAGGACCCGGACCGGGAGGATCTTGGCATCCGGCGCGAGCCCCACCACGCCCCGGTCGTCGTCGGCCCGCCCGGCGATCAGCCCGGCGACGGTGGTGCCGTGCCCCACCGGGTCCGGGCCGTCCGAGCCGTCCGGCGTCACCAGATCCAGGCCGGGCAGCACCTGACCGACCAGGTCGGGGTGGGAGCCGTCCACACCGGAGTCGATCACCGCGACCACCACGCCGCGCCCGGTCGAGGTGCGCCACGCGGTCGTCGCCCGCAACTCCTCCAACTGCCACTGCTCGTCGCGTACCTGGTCGGTGCGCAGCAGGCCGCCGGGGGCCACCCAGGGCCGCGCCACAGTGGCCGGGGCGGCGGGCGCGGCGTGTGCCGGCGGCGCCAGCGGACCGGCCACGGTGACCAGTGCCGACGCGGCGGCGAGGAGCGCGCGTCCGGCGAGACGCCGGGGCGGCCCACCGGGCGGTCCCTGCCGATCCCCTGTCACATTCCCCAGCCGTTCGGTCGCGTCAGACACATGCTGCACGGAGATTACCGGTTGTCCCGCCCGTCACGGGGCAACTCGGCGAGCCCGATCACCCGGGCGGGAGATGCGCCAGCTGCACCAGGCGCACCCCCTCCCGGCGGGTGACCAGCCGCGCCCGCCCCGGGGGGAGCGGCCCGGCCTTCACCTGGCCGACGAGAGTGCCCTCCTCCGGCCCGCCCGACATCACCAGCCCGGCCGTGGACAGCTCGCGCAGCCGCTGCACGATCGGCTCGTACGCGGTCCGCCCGGCACCGCCGGTACGCCGCGCCAGCACCAGGTGCAGCCCGATGTCCCGTGCGTGCGGCAGGTGCTCCTCCAGCGCCCGCAACGGGTTCGTCGGGCCACCGGCCACCAGGTCGTAGTCGTCCACGAGCACGAACAGCTCCGGCCCCTTCCACCACGACCGGCTGCGCAACTGCGCCGGGGTCACCTCCGGCCCCGGCTGCCGCCCCTGGAGGTAGCCGGCGGCCGACTCGATCAGCTCGGCGGTGTGCGGCGCGGCGGTGCCGTACCCGATCAGGTGCGGAGTCTCGATCACGCCCATCAGGCTGCGCCGGTAGTCCACGAGCATCACCCGGGCCTGCTCCGGGGTGAACCGGTTGACGATCGAGGTGGCGAGCGCGCGCAGGAACGACGACTTGCCGCACTCGGCGTCGCCGAAGACCAGGAAGTTCGGCTCGGTGGTGAAGTCCAGCACCACCTGGGACAGGTCCGCCTCGGCCACGCCGATCGGGAACGCCAGCCCGCTCGTCGCGCTCTGGTCCAGCTCGGCGTACGGCAGCACCGGCGGAAGCAGCCGCACCCGTGGCGCGGGCGGACCGGTCCACGCGCCGGCCACCGCCTTGACCAGGTCGGCCGTCTCGGCCCCCAGCGCCTCGACGCGGGGCTCGGCGGTGAGGAAGTGCAGCCCGCCGGGCGTGATGCCGCGTCCCGGACGCTCCTCCGGCACGGTCGCCGCCAACGCGCGCTTGACCACCACCGAGTCGGCCGGGTCGCCCAGACGCAACTCCAGCCGGGAACCGAACAGGTCGCGGATCGCCGGGCGGAAGTCCGACCAGCGCAGGGCGCTCGCCACCACGTGCACCCCGTACGCCAGGCCCCGGGTGGCGAGCTCGGTGACCAGCGGTTCCAGGTCTTCGTACTCGCCGCGCAGCGTGTTCCACCCGTCCACCACCAGGAACACGTCCCCGAACGGGTCGGGCGCGCCCGCCGCCCGCCGCCGTCGCCACGCGGCCATCGACTCCACACCGGCCTCGGCGAACCGTCGCTCCCGCTCGGCCAGCAGCCCGGCGACCTCGCCGACGGTACGGCGCACGGCGGTGCCGTCGGAGCGCCCGCTGACGCCGCCCACGTGCGGCAGGTCGCGCAGCGCGCCGAGCGTCCCGCTGCCGAAGTCGAGGCAGTAGACCTGCACCTCGGCCGGGGTGTGGGTGAGCGCGAGCGCGCAGACCAGCGTGCGCAGCAGGCTGGACCGGCCGCTGCGGGTGGTGCCGACCACCGCGACGTGCCCGGCCGCGCCGTCCAGCGCCAGCCAGAGCAGGTCGCGCCGCTGCTCGAACGGCTTGTCCACCACCGCCACCGGCACCTGTAGCGCCCCGTGCAGCTCCGGATTGGCCACCGCGAGCCCGCGTACCGGGTCGGCGCCGACCGGGCCGAGCAGCTCGTCCAGGGCGGGCGACGCGTCCAGCGGCGGCAGCCACACCTGGTGCGCCGGCGGGCCCTGCCCGGCCAGCCGGTCCACGAGCAGATCCAGCAGCGTCTCGCCGCCGTCGTCCTCGGCCGGGAGGGCGGCGGGCACGGGCGGCTCGGGCACCGGGACCAGGTGGGTGGAGAAGGTGAGCACGCGCGCCTCACCGGCACCGGACGCGCCCGCCGCCCCGCCGCGCCGGCGGACCGCGCCGGAGACGTACGCGGCCTTGAACCGGACCAGCGGGTCGGTGCCCGAGCGCAGGTAACCGTGCCCCGGACTGCGCGGCAACTCGTGCGCGTCCGGCACGCCCAGCACCGTCCGGGACTCCAGCGCCGAGAACGTCCGCAACCCGATCCGGTACGACAGGTGCGTGTCCAGCCCGCGCAGTCGCCCCTCCTCCAGCCGCTGGCTCGCCAGCAGCAGGTGCACCCCGAGCGACCGCCCCAGCCGGCCGATCTGCACGAACAGGTCGATGAAGTCGGGCTTGGCGGACAGCAGCTCGGAGAACTCGTCGCAGATCAGCAGCAGCGACGGCAGCGGGGCCAGCGGCGAACCGGCCGTCCGGGCCCGCTCGTAGTCGCGCACGCTCGCGAAGTTGCCCGCCCGGCGCAACAGCTCCTGCCGGCGCATCAGCTCACCGTTTATCGCGTCCACCATCCGGTCCACAAGCGGCAGCGCGTCGGCCAGGTTGGTGATCACGGCGGCGGTGTGCGGCAGCCGCTCGAACGGCGCGAACGTGGCGCCGCCCTTGAAGTCGACGAGCACGAAGTTGAGCTGCTCCGAGCTGTGCGTGGCGGCCAGCCCGAGCACGAGCGTGCGCAGCAGCTCCGACTTGCCCGAGCCGGTAGCGCCGATCAGCAGGCCGTGCGGGCCCATCCCGTCCTGCGCCGACTCCTTCAGGTCGAGGTCGATCGCCCCGCCGTCGGCGCCCACCCCGATCGGCACCCGCAACCTGTCCCGCGCGGCCCGGGGCGCCCAGCCCTGCTCGGCGGTGAAGCTCTCCGGGTCACCCAGACCCAGCAGCTCGGGCAGGCCCAGCTCGGCGCCGGGCAGCGCGTCCGGCCCCCGTACCGTGCCGGCCAGCCGCAGCGGCGCGAGCCGCCGGGCCACCGCCTCGGCGTCGGCGGGCGCCAGCGCGTCGGCGGCACCCACCTCGGCGTGCCCCTCGGCGGAGTGCGAGTGCAGGCGGCCGTCGACCAGGTCGAGCAGGAGCGCGTACCGGTCGAGCAGCCGGGGCGGCGGGGTGTCCAGGTCGAGCACGGTGACCGCGTCGATGCCGCCGTCACCGGCCAGGTCGCTCGCGCCGGTCAGGTCACCGCCGTCGAGCACCACCACGACGTGCGGCCCGTCCGTGGCCGTGCCGTGCGGGCTGAACCGGGACCGGGCGCCGAGCACGTCGTCGAGCAGCCGTTCCAGGTCGGCGGCGGAGCTGGTGACCAGCCGCACCGGGCCCAGCGCGTCGGTACGCGCCGGATGATGGGCGTGCGGCAGCCACTTCACCCACTCCCAGACGGCCCGGCGTTCCGGCCCGGCGCAGACCGCGATCAGCAGCTCGTCCGGCGCGTGGAAGACGGCGAGCTGGGTGAGCACCGCCCGGGCCAGCGCCTGCGCGGCGGGCGAGCCGGCGCCGCGTACCGGGCCGGCCGGCCCGCGCACGAAGACCCGGGCGAAACTGCGCAGCGACAGCGCCACCGGCAGGTCCGGCACCACCGAGTACGCGTCCAGGAAGCGCCGCAGCGCCCCGGCCGTCATCGGCTCCAGCTCCTCCAGCGGGCGGGTGACCGGTGGGACCAGCGGGGTGGCCAGCGTCTGCGGCCCCGTACCGACCCGGACCACGGCGAAGTCCGGGTCGCCGGGCCGGCGTTCCCAGACCCGGTGACTGTCGACAGTCGACCAGAGCCGCCCCGGCTCGGGATGGCGGTAGGACAGCCCGGCCCGCTGGGCGCCGGCGGTCTCCCGCACCCGGCGCCGGAGCGTGCCCAGGTGGCGCAGGTATTCCCGGCGGGCGGCCATCAGCTCGGACTTCTTCGGCCCGGCGCTGCCCCAGGTGGTCACCAGCATCGCCACCGAGGAGAGGCCGAACATGCCGCCCACGACGTACGAGTAGGCGCCACCGCCGCGGCCGAACATCATCGCCATGGCCACCGTCCCGCCGAGCATCGGCAGCACCGTCAGCGCCTGCTGCCAGCGCCCACCGGCGGCGGCGGGGATCTCCGGCGGCGCCTCGACGGGCAGCTCGCCGACCGGGATCTCCGGGGCCGGGCGGCGTGGCGGCCGCTTGATGACGACAGTGGACACTCACCCTCCCCGAACGTGGCTCTGGGTAACCCGAGCCTGGCTCATCGTAGGTAAAGTCCTCTCGTCCGTCAGCCCACTCCCTCCGCGCGATATGGAGATGCCTCGATGACAAGCGGGCTCGCCCGGGTCACCATCAGCGCGCCCAGGCGGCGGGTCGACGTGGCCCTACCGGAGCAGGTCCCCCTGGCCGAGCTGCTGCCCGAGGTGCTCCGGCACGCCGGCGAGGGGCTGGCCGACGACGGGGAACGGCACGGCGGCTGGGTGCTGCGCCGCACCGACGGCGCGGTGCTCGCCACCGCCCAGGCGCTGCTGCCGCAGGGCGTCCGCGACGGCGAGGTGCTGCACCTGGTGCCGGCCCGCGCCGAGTGGCCCGAACTGGAGTACGACGACGTGGTCGAGGCGATAGTCGACGGCGCCCGGCGCCGGGGCGCCGCCTGGTCGGGTCACGCCACCCGGGCCGCCGCGCTGGCCGGTGCCGCCGTACCCCTGGCCGTCGGGCTGGTCGCGGTGGTCGCGGCCGGTCCGGGGGAGCACGGCTGGCCGGTCGCCGCGGCGGTCGCCCTGATCCTGGTGCTCACCGCCACCGCCGCGTCCCGGGCATACGGGGACGGCCCGGTCGGCGCCACCCTCGGCGGGTACGCGCTGCCCTGGGCGGCGGTGGCCGGAGCGCTCTCGGTCGCCTCCGGCGATCCGGTCGGCCCGATCGTGGGCCTGCGTTGGGTGGGCGCCCCCGAACTGCTCGTCGGCTCGGTGGCGCTGCTGCTGGTGGCGGTGCTCGGCCTGCTCGGCGTGGCCAGCCGGTCCCGCGTCTTCGTGGCCGGGGTGACTGTCGGCCTGGCAGGTGTGGCAGCCGCGCTCGGCGGGTTGCTGCTCCACCCGGACGGCACCGCCGCCGTACTGCTCGCCGTGCTGGTGTTCGCCCTCGGCGGGCTGCCGCTGCTGGCCATCCGGGTCGGCAAGCTGCCGCTGCCGCCGCTCACCCTGCCCAGCCCGGCCGGCACCCGGGACCTGCCGGACCGGGGTCGGGTGCACGCGGCGGTGGCCCGCGCGGAAGAGGTGCTGACCGGGATGCTGCTCGGCCACGCGGTGCTCGCGGTCGGCGCGGTCGCGGTGCTGGTCTCCGTCGGCCGGACCGCAGGGCTGCTGTTGGCGGCAGTCGCGTGCGGGGTGCTGCTGCTGCGTTCGCGCCTGTTCGTGGCGGTACGGCACCGGGTGCCGGCGATAGTCGCCGGGCTGACCGGGTTCGCCCTGCTCGGCGTGGTGCTGGCCGACCGGGCCGGTCCGGGTGGCCGGCTGGCGCTGACTGTGGGCGGGCTGGCCCTGGCCCTGGCGGCGGTCACCGCCGGCGCCACCTACGCCCGGCGCCCGGTCTCCCCGTACCTCGGGCGGCTGGCCGACCTGACCGACACCGCGCTGGTGGTCGCGGTCGTGCCGGTGGCCTGCGCGGTGCTGGGCCTCTACGACCGGGCCCGCGACCTGCTCACCTAAGACACGCGGAGGCCCGGGTCGCGCGTCGCGACCCGGGCCTCCGGCGAAAGCGTGGGTGTCAGTGCAGCGTCTCGCCGCGCTCCTCGGCCTCCTTGGCCCGCCGGTACGAGTTGGCGATCTCCGCCTCGGCCTCGACCCGGCCGACCCAGGTCGCGCCCTCGACCGACTTGCCCGGCTCCAGGTCCTTGTAGACCTCGAAGAAGTGCTGGATCTCCAGCCGGTCGAACTCGCCCAGGTGGTGGATGTCGCGCAGGTGCTCCTGGCGCGGGTCCTCGTAGGGCACGCAGAGGACCTTGTCGTCGCCGCCCTTCTCGTCCGTCATCCGGAACATGCCGATGGTGCGGCAGCGGATCAGGCAGCCCGGGAACGTCGGCTCGGGCACCAGCACCAGCGCGTCCAGCGGGTCGCCGTCCTCGCCCAGGGTGCCCTCGATGAACCCGTAGTCGGCCGGGTACTGCGTGGAGGTGAAGAGGGTGCGGTCCAGCCGGATACGGCCGGTCGCGTGGTCTACCTCGTACTTGTTGCGGTGACCCTTGGGGATCTCAACCGTGACGTCGAAATCCATCTTCCACGCTCCCTCGTTTGCCCACGCTGGCTAACGGAAACCAGCGGCTCACCCCCGGCGCGGGGTGAACGCCCCCCGTCGGCTCCGGCCGCCGCATAGTGTTCGGACCGAAGTAGTGTCGCCCAAGGCGATTTCGAGCGGGGGAGGAGGGGGCCGTGGGGAGGGAAGATTCACACTACCGCCCCGAGAGGGTTGACGGGCGCGGGTCCGCCGGTTCCGGTTCCGGCGGGGCCACCGGGCGGGTGTCCGTCCCGGGTGCCAACATCCCTCATCGTCCGGCTCCGGCCGCCGGGTCCGCCCGGGTCGGCCCGCCGCACGATCCGGCAGGCCCGGTGAGCCGGCCCGGCGTGCCGGGCTCGATCCCGGTCAGCCCGCCGGTTCCGCCGTCCGGCGCCGCGCCGCCCGTACCCTCCGGTCCGCCGCCGGGCCGGCCACGACGCCGCTCGCGGCTGCTCGCGGCGCTGGCCTGCGTGCTCGTGCTGGCCCTGGCGGTGGCCGGGCTCGCGGTGCTGCGCCCCGGCCCGGTCGCCGGGTGGCTGGGCTACCCCGACAGCACGGGTACGGCGGTCGCCGCGCCGCCCGAGCCGACCCCGCCGGCAGTGCTGGCCGGGCCGGACGGCAACGCCCCGCTGCCCACCGAGGCCGGCATCCGCGCGGCCCTCGACCCGCTGGTCCGCGCCGCCACGCTCGGCGACCGGGTGCACGTCTCGGTGGCCGACGTGAGCACCGGCCAGGCGCTCTACGGCAGGGGCCAGGACACCCCCACCGTGCCCGCCTCGGTGACCAAGCTGGCGACCGGGGTGGCGGTGCTCGCGGCACGCGGCCCGGCGTACCGGATCCCGACCCGCGCGGTGGCCGGGGCCAACCCGGGCGAGGTGGTCCTGGTCGGCGGTGGTGACCCCACGCTCGCCGTGAACAAGGACGGCTTCTACCCGGGCGCGGCCCGCCTGGACGACCTCGCCGCCCAGGTGCGCGACGCGCTCGGCGGCACCGCGCCGACCAAGGTGATCGTCGACTCGTCGCTGTTCAGCGGCCCGGTCTTCGAGCCCGGCTGGGACGCCGACATCCCCACCGGTGGCTTCGGCGCGGCGATCACCGCGTTGATGACCGACGGCGCTCGGAAGAACCCCGCCGAGGCGCGGCGCACCGCCGAGCAGACCAACCACGCCGCCGAGCGGGTGCCGCAGCCCGACCTGACCGCGGGCCGGCAGTTCGCCAAGCTTCTCGGCCTGACCGGCGCGGCCCAGGTGGCCCGGGGCACCGCGCCGGCCGAGTCCGGCGCCACGGGTACGGCTCCCGGCGCCGAGCTGGGCACTGTCGAGTCCCTGCCGATGATCCGGCTGGTCGACATCATGATCAGCGACAGCGACAACGTGATCGCCGAGGCGATGGCCCGGCAGGTGGCGCTCGCCAAGGGCAAGCCCGGCTCGTTCGCCGGCGGCGCGGCCGCCACCGACCAGGTGCTCGGCGAGCTGGGCCTGCCCGCCGGTGAGATCAGCCTGGCCGACGGCAGCGGGCTGTCCCGCACCAACCGGATCAGCCCTTCGCTGCTCACCGACCTGATCACGATGGCCGGCAACGGCAGTCACCCCGAACTCGCCGCGATCTTCGGCGGCCTGCCCGTCGGCGGCTGGTCGGGCACGCTCGGCGAGCGCTACCGGGCGGCGGCCACGAGCGCCGGGGCGGGTGTGGTGCGGGCCAAGACCGGCACGCTGAGCGGCGTCAACGCGATCGCCGGCACGGTGACCACCGCCGATGGCCGGTTGCTCACGTTCGCCGTGCTCACCGACCGGACCCAGGGCTCGCTGGACGAGAGCCGCGCGGCGCTGGACCGGATCAGCTCGGCGCTGGCCGGGTGCGGCTGCCGCTGACCGACGGGCGTCGATCGGCCGGCGCGACCCCGGGTGGGGGTGTTCCGGCGCGGGTACGGTGGGTTCATGGCGCAGTTCGTGGACTGGGATCTGGCCGCCGCGACCGCGGGGGCGCTGAGTAAGTCGGGCCCTCGGGTGTCGTACGCCGAGGCCACCGACGTGGTCGGCGACCTGCGCCGGCTGACCGAGGAGGCGGCCGGTCACGTCGCCGACTACACCGGCCTGCGTGCGCAGGTCGCCCACCCGCCGGTACGCGTGGTCGACCGCCGCGACTGGGCGGCGGCGAACATCGCCGGGCTGCGTGAGGTGGTCTCCCCGCTGGTCGAGCGCCTCTCCGGCGACAAGCGGCCGGGCGCGCTCACCGAGGCGATCGGCTCCCGGGTGACAGGTGTGCAGGCCGGCACCGTGCTGGCGTACCTCTCCGGGCGCGTGCTCGGCCAGTACGAGGTCTTCGCCGGCGACCCCGGCCAGCTGCTGCTGGTGGCGCCGAACATCCTCGAGGTCGAGCGGAAGCTCGGCGCGGACTCGCGCGACTTCCGGCTCTGGGTGTGCCTGCACGAGGTCACCCACCGCACCCAGTTCACCGCCGTGCCGTGGATGCGCGCGTACTTCCTCGGTGAGGTGCAAGCGTTCGTGGACGCCTCGCAGGGCGGGGAGCACCTGCTGGAACGACTCCGCCGTGGGGTGGCCACGCTCTCCGACGCGGTCAAGGACCCGGAGAGCCGGGCCAGCGTGCTGGACATCGTGCAGACCCCGGCCCAGCGCGCGGTGCTGGACCGGCTGACCGCGCTGATGACGTTGCTCGAGGGCCACGCCGAGTTCGTGATGGACGGCGTGGGCCCGCAGGTCATCCCCAGCGTCGAGTCGATCCGCGCGGCGTTCAACCGCCGTCGCGAGTCCGGCAACCCGCTGGAGAAGGCGATCCGGCGGCTGCTCGGCATCGAGGTCAAGATGCGCCAGTACGCCGAGGGCCGCAAGTTCGTGCACGGCGTGGTCGACCGGGTGGGGATGCAGGGCTTCAACAAGATCTTCTCGTCCCCGCTGACGCTGCCCCGGCTGGACGAGCTGGGCGACCCGGACGCCTGGGTGAACCGCGTACACGGGCCCGCCGGTGCCACCCCGCCCGTCGTCTGATCCGGTCGTTTCGGCTGGTCCGGCCGGCTCGGCTGGTCCCGGCTCGGCCGACGGCACCGGCCCGGCTGATTCCGGCGCTCGGTCGCGGCGATCTCCGTCGCCCGCTCCCGCCGTCGCGGCCGTGCGGCTCGCCGTACGCCGGTTGCTGACCCGTCTGCCCGGCGGCGGCCCGGTGCTGGTGGCCTGCTCCGGCGGGGCCGACTCGCTCGCGCTCGCTGCCGCCACCGCGTTCGTGGCCCCCCGGCTCGGGCGCCCGGCTGGCCTGGTGACAGTCGACCATGGCCTGCAACCCGGGTCCGCCGAACGGGCCGAGGCGGTCGCCGGCTGGGCCCGCGCCGCCGGGCTCGACCCGGTCGAGGCGCTCACGGTACGGGTGGACGGCCGGCCCGGCGGCCCCGAGGCAGCCGCCCGGGAGGCCCGGTACGAGGCGCTGGTCACCGCCGCCCGCCGGTACGACGCGGCCGGGGTGCTGCTCGGGCACACCCGCGACGACCAGGCCGAGACCGTCCTGCTGGCACTGGCCCGGGGCGCCGGACCGCGCGGGCTGTCCGGGATGCCGGAACGGCGCGATCTCGACGGGGTGCCCCTGTTGCGCCCGTTGCTCGACGTCCCGCGTGCCGACACGCGGGCCGCCTGCGCCGCGCTCGGACTCGACCCGTGGGCGGACCCGCACAACGCCGATCCCGCGTACGCCCGGGCCCGGGTCCGGGCCGAGGCACTGCCCGCCCTCGTCGACGCGCTGGGCCCGGGGGTGGTGGCGAACCTGGCCCGTACCGCCGGGCTGCTCGCGGCCGACAACGCCGCGCTCGACGCGCTCGCCGCCGCCGCGCTGGCCGACGTCCGGACCGAGGGGAGCGGCCTGTCCGTCGCCGGGCTCGCCGGGCTGCCGGCCGCCGTCCGCACCCGGGCGCTGCACGCCTGGGCCCGTGAGCTGGGCGCGACACCGGCCGCCCTGTCCCACAGTCACGTGGCGGCGCTGGACGCCCTGGTCACGGCCTGGCACGGACAGGGCCCGGTGCACCTGCCCGGCGGCCTCCAGATCCGCCGCCGGGCAGACCACCTCCAACCCTGACCCGCTGTACCCGGCGCTGCGCCCGCCCTCACCCCTGCCTGCCCGCCGCCGTTCCGACCCTCCCCACCCCCCGGCCCCGCTGATCAAGGAGTTTGGGTCACGTTCCGGCCCTCCCCACCCCTCAAACTCCTTGATCACCGCTCCAGGCGTGCCGGCCGGGGCGTTGATCATGAGGTTGGCGGGGAGAAAATGGGCGGAAAGCGCGGTCAACCTCATGATCGACGGGGTGAGCGCGCCGGGGAGGGGGGTGCACGAGACGGGGGTGGGTCAGGTGGATTGGCGGTCTCGGAAGGTGGTGCGGTAGGCCAGCGGGGTGGTGCCCACCCGGCGGGTGAAGTGGTGCCGCAGGGCCGCCGCGTCGCCGAATCCGGCCTGCTCGGCGACGCCCTCCACGCTCAGCGCGGTGTCCTCCAGCAGGTGCCGGGCCAGCAGCACCCGCTGGTTGGTCAGCCAGTCGTGCGGGGTGGTGCCGGTCTCGGCGCGGAACCGGCGGGCGAACGTACGCGGGGCCATCCCGGCGCGCGCCGCCAGCTCGTCCACTGTCACCTGCCGCCGTAGGTGTCCCATCAGCCACTCCAGCACCGGTTCCAGGGTGGGCGCCTCCGGCGCCTTGGGGATCGGTGTCTCGACGTACTGCGACTGGCCGCCGTCGCGGTGCGGTGGCACCACCATCCGGCGGGCCAACCGGGTCGCCACCGCCGAGCCGTGTTCCTGGCGTACGAGATGCAGGCAGGCGTCGATGCCGGCGGCGGTGCCGGCGCTGGTGAGCAGCCGGTCGTCCTGTACGTAGAGCGAGTCGCACTGGACCCGGGCGGCCGGGAAGCGCCGCTGGAGTTCGTCGGTGTACCGCCAGTGGGTGGTGCAGTCGCGCCCGTCGAGCACGCCCGCCTCGCCGAGGACGAACGCGCCGGCGCAGACGCTGAGCAGCCAGGCGCCCCGGTCGGCGGCGCGGCGCAGCGCGGCGAGCACCGGTTCGGGCACGGGGGTGCCGTCGGCGTGCGCGGGCACCGCCACCAGGTCGGCGTCCTCGACCGGGCCCAGGTCGGCGGTGGGGGTGAGCAGGAAGCCGGAGCGGCTGCGTACCGCGCTGCCGTCGGCGGTGCAGACGTCGAACCGGTAGCCGGGGAAGCCGTCGGCGGTGCGGTCGGTGCCGAAGACCTCCGCGAGCACGCCGAGTTCGAACGCGGCGACCTGGTCCAGGGCGATGACGGCGACCGTGCGGAGCATGTGACGAGGGTAACCCGCCGGATGGCAGGAAATCGATGCCCACTGGCTTTTCTGCCACTGTCGGCCTCGGTCGGTGGTCCGCAGAATCAATGGTGTCCGGTGCGCACCGGCGGCGAAAACAGTCTCAACCATGTGAAAGGGAGCGCCGCCATGACCGTTCTCCTGCTTCTGCTCTTCCTGCTCCTCCTCGTCGGCGCCAGCGCCTTCGGGTTCACCGCCGACACCCGCGACTCGGCCGACTGGAAGCCGAGCGACGACGGGCAGCGCTGGCGCTCCCGTACCTGCTGAGGTGATTTGGTCAGTTCGCGCCGAAAATCCCCGGCGGGACCGCGCCAAAAGGGGCGGCCCCGCCGACGGCGGCGCGGGCGCGTACGGCAGGCTAGGAGCATGGCTGACGGCTCCTGGTACGACGCCGACATCGACCACGTGATCATTTCGGAGGCGCAGATCCGCGACAAGACCGCGGAGCTGGCCAAGCAGGTCTCGGCGGACTACGCCCACGTCGAGGACGGCCTGCTGCTCGTGTGTGTGCTCAAGGGAGCGGTCATGTTCATGGCCGACTTCGCCCGCGCGCTGGGCCGCCAGGGCCCGCCCGCCGAGCTGGAGTTCATGGCCGTCTCCTCCTACGGCCAGGGCACCACCTCGTCCGGCGTGGTCCGCATCCTCAAGGACCTCGACCGCGACATCGCCGGCCGGCACGTGGTGGTCGTCGAGGACATCGTCGACTCCGGCCTGACACTGTCCTGGCTGCTGCGCTACCTGGAGTCGCGCTCCGCGGCGAGCGTCGAGGTGGTCGCGCTGTTCCGCAAGCCGGACGCGGTCAAGGTCCAGGTCCCGGTCAAGTACGTCGGGTTCGACATCCCGACCGAGTTCGTCGTGGGCTACGGGCTCGACTTCGGCGAGCGGTACCGCGAGGTGCCCTACGTCGGGGTGCTCAAGCCCGAGGTGTACGCCCGGGCCTGACCCTGCCGAGCCCTTCGTCAGCTGACATTCAGCGGGCTCTCAGTCTTCCGGTCTACGGTAGGGGCCGGTGACGTGGAGGCACCCTCCACGCCCGGCCCCTCGAACCGCGTGACCGTGCGGTGTGGGCGGGCCGGGTGGGAGCTCCCCGCCACGCCGGCTCAAACCCAGGTTCGCCCTACGCGTAAGCGCCGGGCTCGCAAGCTCGCTCAACGTGCGCGCCGAGGTTCCGAATGTGCGCGACTGCGGGGCTCGCAAGCTCACTCCTCGCGCGCACGGTGTACCGTCGAATGACCGTGGTGCGGCAGTTTGCGTGCCCCGGGGGTCGGGCCGGCCCGCACGGCGGCCCCGGCCGCCGCTCAAGGCGGCGACACCATTCAGACGGTCAGGACGTCGATCAGGAGGATGCGGGCGCCTCGGCACCCGACTACAGCATGGAACGTACGCGTTTCTTCCGCCGACCGGTGGTCTGGATCATCCTGGTCATCCTCGGCGCCGTCGTGCTCAGTCAACTGTTCACCGCTGGTCCCAGCTACCACCGGGTGGATACTTCCGTCGCGCTCGACCAGCTCAACAAGGGCGGCATCGAGAAGGTCGTCTTCCAGGACAAGGAGCAGACGCTCCAGCTCGACCTGAAGGACAAGGCCAAGTTCGGCGACGACACCACCACCGACAAGATCGAGGCGCAGTTCCCGTACGAGGTCGGCGGCCAGGTCTGGAACCAGGTCCGCGAGGCCGAGGCGGCGGACCGGATCACCGGCCCGGTCGACACCAAGGTGTCGTCGGACAGCATCTGGGTCAGCCTGCTGGTCAACCTGCTTCCCATCGCGCTTCTCGTGCTCCTGCTGCTGTTCTTCATGTCGCAGATGCAGGGTGGCGGCTCGCGGGTGCTCAACTTCGGCAAGTCCAAGGCGAAGATGATCACCAAGGACACGCCGAAGACCACCTTCGCGGACGTGGCCGGGGCCGAGGAGGCCGTCGAGGAACTGCACGAGATCAAGGACTTCCTGCAGAACCCGGCGAAATACCAGGCCCTGGGCGCCAAGATCCCGAAGGGCGTGCTGCTGTTCGGCCCGCCCGGAACCGGTAAGACGCTGCTCGCCCGCGCGGTGGCCGGCGAGGCCGGGGTGCCCTTCTACTCCATCTCCGGCTCCGACTTCGTCGAGATGTTCGTCGGTGTCGGCGCCAGCCGGGTCCGCGACCTGTTCGAGCAGGCCAAGTCGAACGCCCCGGCGATCGTCTTCGTCGACGAGATCGACGCGGTCGGCCGGCACCGTGGCGCCGGCATGGGCGGCGGTCACGACGAGCGGGAGCAGACGCTCAACCAGCTCCTGGTCGAGATGGACGGCTTCGACACCAAGGGCGGCGTCATCCTGATCGCCGCCACCAACCGGCCGGACATCCTCGACCCGGCGTTGCTGCGCCCGGGCCGGTTCGACAGGCAGATCCCGGTCGACGCCCCCGACATGGAGGGCCGCAAGGCCATCCTGCGGGTGCACGCCAAGGGCAAGCCGTTCACGCCCGACGTCGACCTCGACGCGGTCGCCCGGCGTACCCCGGGCTTCAGCGGCGCCGACCTGGCCAACGTGATCAACGAGGCCGCGCTGCTCACCGCTCGTAAGGAGCAGCGGGCGATCACGAACGACTCCCTGGAGGAGTCGATCGACCGGGTGATCGCCGGCCCGCAGCGCCGGACCCGGGTGATGAGCGACCAGGAGAAGAAGATCACCGCGTACCACGAGGGTGGGCACGCGCTTGTCGCCTGGGCGCTGCCGCACGCCGCGCCGGTGCACAAGGTGACCATCCTGTCCCGGGGTCGCTCGCTGGGTCACACGCTTGTCCTCCCGACGGAGGACAAGTACACCCAGACCCGGGCCGAGATGATCGACACCCTGGCGTACGCGCTGGGCGGCCGGGCGGCCGAGGAGCTGGTCTTCCACGAGCCGACCACCGGCGCCGGCAACGACATCGAGAAGGCCACCCAGCTGGCCCGCGCGATGATCACGCAGTACGGCATGAGCTCCAAGCTCGGTGCGATCAAGTACGGCACCAGCGGCGACGAGCCGTTCCTCGGCCGCAACATGGGCCACGAGCGGGACTACTCCGACGCGGTGGCCGCCGAGATCGACGGCGAGATGCGTGCGCTGATCGAGCTGGCCCACGACGAGGCCTGGGAGATCCTGGTGGAATACCGGGACGTCCTGGACAACATGGTCCTCGAGCTGATGGAGAAGGAGACGCTCTCCACCGCCGACATGGCCCGGATCTGCGCGCGCGTGGTCAAGCGCCCGCCGATGGCGCCGTACCACGGCTTCGGCAAGCGTCAGCCCTCCACCGAGCCGCCGGTGCTCACGCCGGCCGAGAAGGAGGCGCTGGCCGCTCAGGCCCGCGCCGACGGTGCCGCCTCGATCGGTGGTTCCAGCAACAACTCGGACGGTATGCACTGAACAGCGATCCGACGACGGCCGGCTCCCCGCACAGGGAGTCGGCCGTCTCCGCGACCGAGCCCGACGGCGACGACGCGCTCGACTACGTGGCCGCGCGGCTGATCAGCGGCAAGCTCACCGGTGGCCCGGTGGAGGAGAGCGTCGACCTCGCCCGGATCGAGAAGGCGGTCCGCGAGATCCTCATCGCGGTCGGCGAGGACCCGGACCGCGACGGTCTCCAGCAGACACCGGCCCGGGTGGCCCGTGCGTACGCCGAGCTCTTCGCCGGCCTGCGGGTCGACCCGGCGCAGGTGCTCCGCACCACCTTCGAGGCCAACCACGAGGAACTGGTGCTCGTCCGGGACATCGACGTGATGAGCCTCTGCGAGCACCACCTGCTGCCGTTCCGGGGCAGCGCGCACATCGGCTACATCCCCGGCCCGGACGGCCGGATCACCGGCCTGTCCAAGCTGGCCCGGCTGGTCGAGGTGTTCGCCCGCCGGCCCCAGGTGCAGGAGCGGCTCACCTCGCAGATCGCCGACCTGCTGATGTCCAGCCTCGCCCCGCGCGGCGTGATCGTCGTGCTGGAGTGCGAGCACATGTGCATGGCGATGCGCGGCATCCAGAAGTCGGGCGCGAAGACCATCACGTCCGCGGTGCGCGGCGGCCTGCAGAACGACGCCAAGTCGCGGGCCGAGGCGATGGCACTGATCATGGCCCGCTGACCCCGACCGCCACCGACGGCCGCGTACTCCCGCCGGGAGCGCGGCCGTCGTCAGTCCGGCAGCATGGCGAGCAGCAGCCCGGCGGCGGTGAGCACCGCCGGCACCAGGCAGACCAGGGCACCGAAGCGCGGCGTCCGGTCCACCCGGTCGGTGGGACGCGGACGGAAGACACGCCCCACCGCGAGCCAGCCCAGCATGAACGCGACAGCCGGCAGCGGCAGTCCGACCAGCAGCGCCAGCACCGTCACCGGGCCCGGACCGGCGACCGCGTACAGCACGAGCTGGAGCAGCGGCACCACGAGCGCCAGCGGCCCGTACACCAGAAGGTTGCGCGGACGGGCCGGCCACCGCGCCAGCCGGGGCAGGCCACGCGCGCTCAGCGTGTCGTCCGCCGCGTCCGCCCAGTCTCCGGCGGCGCGCAGCGCCGCCAGCACCGCCGACGGCCCACCCGCCATCGACCGGGCCGCCTCGGTCACCTCAGGCGGCGTCGGGACCAGCGACAACGCCGGTACGCCCAGCTCACGCAGCCGGGACTGCTGCGGCGCCAGCCGTTCCCGTACCACGGTCAGCTCCTCGCGGGCCGCGGCCACCGACCGTGCCTGCTCCCCGGCGGCGGTGGCCGCCGCCCGGCGTACGCCGTCGAGCGCCCGCGCGGCGGCGACATACTCCGCCCAGGCCGACTCGGCGGGATCCGCCACCGTGGCCGGCCCACCCGAGCGGGGCCCCGGTACGGTCGTGCCGGTCTCACTCATGCCGTGCCCTCCCCGGTGCGGTCCGTCGCCCGCCGGTCCGGCTCGACCCGCGCGGTCGCCGCCGCCCCGGTCGTGCCGAACGGCACGAAAACCGTGCCCTGCTCGTCCGGGCCGTCCCAGAGCACCGCGCGGCCCGGCCGGGGCCGCCACCACACCGGGCGGTCGAAGAGCTGCTCCAGCCGGCCGCCCGGCACGTCCGTGACCGCCACGGCGGTGAGCTTGTCCACCTCGCCCTCCGGGCCGAGCAGCCCGGCCAGCGGAGCCGGCGCCCGCCACCAGCCGAGCAGGTGCCGGCCGGCCGGCGGGCCCTCCACCAGCAGCGACCGAAGCAGGTCGGGCGGCAGCTCGGAGGCGTCCGGCACGTCCAGCCCGAACACCACCAGGTAACCCGGCTCGTCCGACGCCATGGCGTCCCTCAGCCCGGCAGCGTCGACGGTCTCCACCCGGTGCCGTCCGGCCAGCTCGGCGGCGAGCGCCCCGGCCGGCTCGGCCGACCCGTTCGCCAGCGGCGCCAGCACGAACCGGACCGCGCCCGGCTGTGCCGCCGCCGCACTGCGAACAGCCGTCACCAGCAGGCGCTCCGCCTCCTCGTCCCGCCCCAGGACGGCCAGGTTCCGTCCCGCGCCCGGCCCCAGCGGCACCGTCACCGTGGACCGGCGCACGTCCACCGCCCGGCCCAGCAACGCGGCGGGCCCGTGGGCGCGGCCGGCGAGCGCGGCCCGGTGCCGAGGATCGTTCGCCAGCAGCGGGCGGGCGTACCCGGCGAAGACCACCGGCGGCGTCGCCGCCTCGTCCCGCGCCTCCCAGAGCCGTCGCCGCAGGTCGGTGAGGACCTCGGGGTCCTCGTACGGATCCGGGAAGCGGATCATCCGCTCGTGCCCCCGGGTCGCGCCGCGCGGCCCGCCAAGGCCACCCGCCGTGTTCACCACCGCGCTGCCCACCGGCAGCCCGGCCGCCGAGTCGTTCGCCGGTTCCAGCACCGCCGAGCCGCCGGGCAGCGCCACCCGCACCGGGAACTGCCCGAGCAGCGGGTCACGCGGACCGCCGATGCCCAGGTCACCCTCGCCGGCCAGCACCAGGTGGATCCCGTACGACCGGCCGGCGCGGGCGAGCGCGTCCAACCGGGCCAGCAGGTCGGCGGCGAGGCGGTCCCGCTCGCGTAGCGCCAGCGGGAAGTTGTCGACCACGCAGACGATCCGGGGCAGCGGCTGGTGCTGCCGCAGCTCGGTGTAGCGCTGCCCACCGGCCCGCCGGGACGCCTCCTCGCGGCGGCGCAGTTCCGCCTCCAGCTCGCCGAACAGGTCGGCCACGTACTCCCGGTCGGCGGCCATCCCGGCGGCGCGCACCTGCGGCACCCAGGAACGGTCCCGCTCGGTCTGGAGGAACTCCACGAAGGACTCGCCGTCGGCCAGGTCGGCCAGGTAGAGCGCCAGCTCGTCCGGGCCGTACCGGGCGGCGAGTCCGAACAACGCGTCGGTCAGGAACGCCGACCGGCCCGCCTGGCCCCGGCCGCTGACCAGCCAGTGCGGGGTCAGCTCGGTGAAGCCCAGGCTGACCGGACGCCCGGCGGCGTCACCCACTGTGGTGCTCAGCCCGTCCGCCGAGCCGGCGGCCCAGAAACCGTCCGCCGGCAGCAGGTCACGCAGGGACAGACGCGAGCCGTCCTCGATCTGCCGGGCCAGCCGCGCACACACGTCGGCGACCAGCTCGGCGGGCGGGTCCTCGTCGAGGAACACGGGCGAGTTCAGCCCGCCCGGCGGCTCGGCGCCGGGACTGCTGAAGCCGGCACCGGGCGGGTCGCCGACAAGCGCGTACGCGGTGCGCACCGTCACCGGTGTGGCACGCGGCAGCGGGCTGCCGTCCGGCCAGCCGGCGAGCACCAGATGCAGCCCGGCGCGCGGCCCACCCTCGGCCAGTCCGGCGAGCCGGTCCAGGTCGGCTGTGGTCGTACCGCCTGGTAGCGCGGCGACCACGAGCAGCAGCGTCCGGTCGTGCCCGCGCTGCCGGGCGGTTCCGGCCGCCATCCACTGCTCGGCCTCGGCCAGCACCGCGCGCATTCCGGCGAGGTCGGTGGCGGGCGGAGGCAACAGCCCGGCGTCGGCCAGCGGCGCGTACCCGGCGAATGTCGCACCGGAACCGCCGTCGACCGCGCGGACCAGCAGCGCACCCGCCGGAGTGGCGGCGAACACCCGCAGCAGCAGCGCCCGGAGCAGCCCGGCCACCCGGGCGTCCGAGGCGTCGGCGTCGAGGCTCAGGTGGCCGCTGCCGAGCAACGGCACCAGCGCCGGGAAGCGGGCGTCGTCGAGCGGCGCGGCCGTGCCCACCCGGACCAGTGGCGGCAGGCCGTCACCGGGCGGTGTCGCCGCGCTGAGCGATTCCAGTGGCCCGCCGGCCCAGCCGGGTGCCGCCAGGTCGGCCGCCGCCCGCAGACGTTCGGCCAGCTCGTACTGCCGGTGGTGGTCGGCCGGCGCGGGCCGGATCTCGTCGAGGATGCCCGCGGCCGCCGTCGCGGCGGCCTCGGCCCGGCGGTGCAGCGCGGCGGCCCGGCCGGCGCGCGCCTTCGGAGTCGCCACCGCGTCCACCTCTCTTTCCGAGGCCGACATGTCCTCCCCGAGTTGTGACGGTAACCCAGGCGGCGGCCGTCCACCGGGATGTCGGTCGGCGCGGTGAGCTGGCCGGCGGTGAGCAGCCTCACCCCGTCGCCGGGCGGCGTCCGCCCGGCGGTTCGCCACGATCCGCCGGTTCCAGGCATTGGGTACGCGACGCGCAGCCGATAGCCTCAGGAGGTGGAATCAGTGCAGCCCCCCGCCGGTTCCCAGGTGTCCCGAGTACCGGCGCAGCGAACCCCGCCGGAGCCGTTGGCGCCCCCCGCGCCCGCTCCCCTACCGGTACGCCCCAAGCGTTCCGTGCGCACGGTGCTCGCGGTCGTCGCGGGGGTGCTGGCGTTGCTGTGCACCGTCGGCGGTGTGGTCGGATTCGTGCTGTACGACCGCGCGACCGCCCCGGACCGGAGCGCCCCCGACGTGGTGGTGGACAACTATCTTCGGGCCTTCCTCGTGGACCGCAACGACACAAAGGCGCAGGAGTTCGCTTGCAAGTCCGAGGGCAACCTTGATGCTCTTCGAGACCTCCGTGCGGAGATGGAGCAGCGGGAGGCCAAGTTCGAGGTGGTGGTCCGAGCTAGCTGGGGGGCCTTGACCAGAGTCAAGGATGGCGAGGATGAGTCGGTATCCACGACGCTGACCATTTCGAGTTCGGCTGATGGTCAGACACGCAGCAGCCGACGCGAGGACTGGCAGTTTCGGGTAGTTGAGCGGGACGGATGGCGCGTCTGCGACGGCAAGAGAATTGGTTGAGTGGAGCTCATTCCAGCCAGAGCAGGTGCACCGGCACCTCCAACGTGGTCGGTGCCTGCCCACGCCAGGCCCACCGGTACCACTCCAGCTCCGGGGCCACCCGCACGCAGATGTCGCCGTCCGGGCCGGAGTAGGTCTCGGTGACGGCGCGCAGGTCGCGCCGCTCCACACCGTCGTCCACGTACACCACGCGCCGTCCGGTCACGGCGTCGGCCTCGAACACCGGCGTGGGTGGCCGGCGTTCCGGCACGTCCAGCGACACCAGCCGGAGACCCGGGGCGCTCGCCCCGGCCGCCGGACGCCGCTCGCCGATGGTCTCCACCCAGACCCGTTCCACTGGTACCAGCGGCGCGAACACCTCAACCTGCTCGGCCTCGGCCCGGTACCACTCGTGTTCCGGAATCACCGGTACGTAGGTGCGGCTGCCCTGCACCACCCGCTCGTCGGCCCGCAGGTCGCCCCGCCAGCCGAGACCGGGCAGGCCGACCAGCACGCGGCGACCGCGTAGCTCGGCCCCGCCGGCGGCGGGCACGGTCTCCACCGGGCGGGGTGGTAGCGGCGCCCAGTCCGGTCGGTCGGCGAACGGGTCGGGCAGGGGGTTGCTCATCCGCCCGTCCTCACCCGGTCTCGCCGAGGGGTGCGCCCCGCTTGCGCATGAAGGGGACCGGGTTCTCCGCTCCTCTGCTGGACCGATCGCCGTCGTGGTGCACCTCGAAGTGCAGGTGCGGGCCGGACGAGTTGCCGCTGCTGCCGGAGATCCCGATGACCTCGCCCGCCGCGACCGACTGACCCGGCACCACGCGGGGCCGTTCGACCATGTGGCAGTAGCGGGTGATGAACCCGCCGGCGTGCAGGATGTCCACGAACCACCCGCAGCCGCCCTTGTCCGGCCAGCCGTCCCGGTCGCAGTCCCGCCGCCCGGAGCGGTCGGGGTCGCAGCGGGCGACCAGCACCCGTCCCGCCGAGGCGGCGTGGATCGGAGTGCCCTTCGAGGCGGCCAGGTCGACGCCGTGGTGGCTGGGACGGGCGGTGGTGCGGAAGCCGGAGACCACGCCGCCGGGCAGCGGCGCGGTCCAGCCGGAGGCGGCGATCCGGTCTCCGGCGGCGGCGTCGCACACCGCCTTGCCGGCGATCTCCACGGTCCGGGCGGCGCCTCCGGCGAGCTCGTCGACGATGCGTCCGGCCAGTTCCTCGTGTTTGGCGTAGGCGTCGGGATAGGCGCTGACCTGGACCTGCTGGGCCACGACTGTGAGTGGGCGCTGCTGCCAGTCCGGTACCTTCTCCATCTTCTGGTAGAACTTGCGGGCCGCGTACGAGGGTGTCATCCGCTGCTCGACGCTGCCCCACCCGGGCCGCTGCTGGAACAGGCCGAGCGAGTCGTGGTCGGCGCCCACTCCCTCGTGCGGCAGCGCGAGCGACGCCGGGACCGTACTGTTGGCGAGGTTGCGCAGCGCCGACTCCTGCATCGCGGTGGCCAGCGCGATCACCCAGCCGCGGGCGGGAAGTTTCATGTCCTGGCCGACCTTGATGATGACCGCGGCGTTGCGGAGCTGGCGCTCGCCGTACTCGGCGAAGCGCGGCATGTCCCCGGTCAGGTTCACCTGGTAGGCGGGGTCACAGTTCAGGGCCGCGAGCTTCGGGTCGTCCTCGTCGCCGCCCAGTTCGGTGAGGAGGAAGGCACCGGCACCGCCGACGCAGCAGAGCAGGGCGAGCACGCTCGTCACGGCGGTGGCGACCACGCCGAGGCGCAGCTTCCGGCGGGCCTGCCCGGCGGCGGTCACGACCGCTCCCAGTCGACCGCGTCCACCAGCCAGGGCCCGTCCGGTGCGACGAGTTCGAGCCGGAGCGTGCCGTTGTCCAGCGGAACCAGCGCCTCCACGAAGGACTCGGTGCGGGGCCGGAGCGTCGGGGCGCCCGTCACCTTCCGCGCGGGCACCGTCTCCGGATCGGCACCGGTCATCTTCTCGACCAGGGCCGGGGTGGACAGTGGCCGCAGGCGGGCCTGCCAGGCGTCGCCGCTGCTGCCCGGCCCGCTCAGCCACGCCGTGGTGAACCGCCCGGCGATCTGCTCCGGGGTGGCCTCCCCCGGCCGGACCTTGGGTGCGACAGCGGCCGGCGGGCTGGACAGCACGCCGTCGTCACCGGCCTCCGGGTCGGCTGTGCTGATCGGCTGGGAGGGGCGGCTGGCCAGGCCGGGGCCGGTGTCGCCCGGCCCGGCGACCAGACGCGCCGCGCCGATCACCCCGAAGACCAGTACGGCGATCACCAGGGCGACACCGATCCGGGATCGGAGGACCCGGGTGAAGAGGAATTCCAGCGCCCGACGCACCGGACTCACCGGGCCTCGGAGCGGACACGGGGCGCCGGCCGGGCCGGGGAGGTGCCGCGGCCCGCCGAGTCCGGCCGGTAGACGGCGTAGGAGGGCGACTCCTCCGGCACGTCCGGCTCGGTCCAGGTCGACGGCGCACGCCGGGGCCGGGGCGTGGCGGTGGGACGGCCGCCCGGCCGCCCGGTCGCGGGCGGGTCCTCCGGCCGTTCCCGTCCGTCCGGCCGTTCCCGCTCGGCGGGCGTGGCGCTGTGCGCCGGATCCTCGTGCCGGGCCTCCGGCCGGAGGCTGCGCTGGTCGGCCGTGACGGTGCGGCGCTTGCCGATCGCCGGCTCGTTGGTGCCACCGGGCTCGGCCACGTCCAGCCGGGCGGCGATCCGCATGTCCCGGAAGAACCGGCGGTGCCAGGACCCGGCCGAACTGACCGCCTCGCTGCTGTCCTTGCCGCCGAGCTGGGTGATCCGGCGGTACGGCCGCAGCAGCAGCCAGCCGACCACCCCGCAGAGCCAGACCAGCACCACCTGGAGCCAGCCGGGCAGCGTCGCGGTATTCATGATCAGGTCGACGGCGAAGAGGTAGATGGCCGCCCCGGTGCCGAAGATGGCGATGTTGAAGACCGCGGCGACCACCGCGTTCGCCAGCCGCCGGAGGCCGGCGCTGGCCGGGCGCATCAGGCCGACAGTGCCGAGGATCGGCGCGGCGATCACCGCCCAGCGGAAGATCAGGAAGCCGAGCAGCACCAGCAGCGACGCGGTGAGGTCGAACATGGCGAACAGCACCGAGGCCAGCACCGCGATGAACCCGGCACCGATCCGGTCCATGTCTTTGGTGCCCTTGAGGTACTCGTATGCCTCCGGGTCCTCGGTCTCGATCTGCTGGGCGACACGGGCCCACTGCTGCTGCTTGGCCTTGATCGTGCCCTCGCGGGTAGCCGGATTCTGGCGGAGCTTCTCGGACTCCTCCCAGGTCAGGGACTGGGCGTCGTAAAGGGCCGGACCATACTTCTTCGCAGTCTCGCTGTCCGCCGAGCCGAGCACACCGCGCAGCCAGTTCCGGTAGAGCATCGTCTCGGTGGCTGTGTCACTCGCGCGCACGGCGGGTGGCCGGTGATCCTTGCACGCTTGCGGATTCGGGTCGTCACACTGCCCCGGCGGCGTGTCCTTGGTAGAAGGGCCGACCGCGTCGTGCACCACGCCCAGCGTGCTGATCAGCGTGTTGTCGGCGATGTTCGCGGACTTGACCGGCCAGGCGGCCAGCGCGGTCACCGCCACCATCACCAGCAGCGCCCAGCCCGCGGTGGTCATCGCGTTGCTCATGTCCGACTGGCGGGACCGCCAGAGCAGGTAGAGGCCGACCACGCAGACGGTGATGATGCCGAAGACGCTGAACACCTTCTGGTAGACGGCCTTCGTGGCTTGTTCCACAAGCGGGTCGGCCCAGCTCCACATCGTGCGCGGGTCCCAGGCGCGCTCGCGCAGCGCGTTCGAGGCACCGATCACCGCGTTGGCGAACATGAACTCGCCGTTGGCGACCATCGTGGTGAACCGGTAGTCCGGATGCAGCACCGAGGAGGCGCAGCCGCCGTCGATGTCGTACGTGTTGTAGCTGTACCCGGCGTAGCCGTAGTCGCTGTAGAGGCCCTTCGGGCCGGGCTCCTTCGCCGAGTCGGGCCGGGACGCGAACCAGCCGGCCAGGCCCGAGTCCGGCGCGGCGGGCACCGGCGCGTTGCGGCACTCGACCTGGTCCTCGCTGACGGCCTTGAGCTTGCCGACGCAGGACCGGAAGTCGGCCTGCCACTCCTTGGTGCTGCACAGCTCGGCGCGCGCCTGGGCGACCGGCGCGGCGGCGTACGCGGGTGTGGCCGCCCCGATCACCGGCCAGGAGATCGTGGCCCCGGCGAGTACGCCGAGCGCGAGGAGGAGCGCCGTGATCCGTGCCCGGGCCCTCGCCATGTCACGCCTCCAGATCAGCCAGGACGGTCGGCAGTATCCCGGCGGCCTGGGCGACCGCGGCGGGGGTGGTGTCCAGGTGCTCCAGCAGCCCGTCGACGTACGACACGTCGACCCGGACCTTCTGCACGCGCCCGTCGACGTCGCGCATGACGAACTCGCGGAAGCCGAGCCGGTTGGCCGACCCGCTGTCGGCCTGGGAGAGAGAGGCGAGTGTCGCCTCGTACCCGTCGTCCACGGGCACCCGCAGCAGGCGCAGCGCCTCGGAGGCGATCTCGCTGTCCTCGGCGATCCGGCCGACGAAGACGGTGGAGACGAGGTTCTGCACGTCGAGGCCGAGGATGTCCTTCGGGTTCTGCGAGGCGACCAGCGCGGCCAGGTTCCACTTGCGGGAGTCGCGGGCGAGCCGGACCAGGAACGACCGGCCGGAGCGCCAGCCCTCCATGAAGTGCGCCTCGTCGAGGCCGACCAGCTTCCGCGAGGACATCGACCCGCCGTAGCAGCGGCGTACCGCGAGCCGGTGCGCGGTGTGCAGCATCGGCAACGCGAGCGCCTCCTCGGCCGACCAGTACTCCCGCTCGATCTTGAGGTCGGGGAGCCGCAGGCCGGCCATGGTGATGACGGTGAGCGCGGCGTCGGCGCCGAGCAGCCCCTCCGGCGGCCGGCCGAAGAAGAGCATGGCCAGCGGCATCTCGGCGGTGTCGAGCAGCAGGTGGGCCAGCTCGCGACCGGCGTCGTCGTCGAGCCCTTGCAGGCAGGTGACCACGTCGTCGAGCGTGGAGGTCTCCTCGGCGGGCACCTGGCGTACGGCGTGCCGGAACAGCGTGGCGGTGGACGCCTCCCGGGCCACCTGCGGCGGCACCAGCATCATGCAGATGTCCTGCACCAGCATCCGGCGCTCGGCGCGGGCGTTCGACACGGCGATCTCGAACTCGCGGTCGCCCGCCGCACCGGCGCCGAACTCGCTGCGCAGCGGCGTCGGGATCAGCGCGTACGGCGCGAGCGTGCCCTGCTCCGAGCCGGTCAGGTTGAGCACCCGGGAGTACGGTGCCAGCTCGGGCATGGCGCACAGCCGGGCCAGCGGACCGGACGGGTCGAGCAGCGTCACCTGTACGCCACGGCGTGCGGCCAGGTAGCCGAGCGCGCCGAGCAGCGTCGACTTGCCACCGCCGGGTTCGGCGACGAAGACGGCGAGGCCGGAGCGCTCGCGTACCTCCATCGGGAAGTGCAGGTCGAGGAAGACGGGCCGGCGGCAGGTGCCGGCGGTGCGCCCGATCAGGTCGCCGCGCCGGTCGCCGACAGTGGACGCGGCCTGCGGCAGCGCGGCGGCCAGCAGGTTGACGGGCATCCGCCGGACGTAGCCGGTGTTGGCGATCGGTTCGCCGGGGATGAACTCGCGGGCCAGCCAGTCCTGGTTCTTCGGGTGCTGGAGCGAGATCCGCAGCTCGCGGGAGTAGAGCTGGATGAGCCGCCGGGCCCGTTCCAGGCACTCCTCCCGGGTCCGCCCGCCGACCGCGATGCGGTGCCAGCCGTGTGCCCGGGCCGAGTCGACGGGCAGGCCGGTGGTCATCTCGTCGCCGATCACCAGCGCGCGCTTGGCCAGCCGTTCCAGCTCCGGTGGCGCGTCGATGCCGTGCTCGGCGTAGTCGAGCTGCTGGGAGCGGATCATCCGGAGCCGGTGTTCGAGGTTCCGGAAGGAATCGTTGGGGCCGAGGATGTCGACCCGGGTGGACAGCTCCATCGGCCACGGCAGCCGCTCGTGGAAGTGCAGCCAGGGCTCGTGCCGTTCGGGGATCTCCAGCGGCTCCATCCGGCCGACCGCGAGCACCGCGACGTGGCGCTCCTCGCCGGTCATCCGGTTGACCAGCTTCACCGTCGAGCCGTACGGGGTGCGGTAGCGCTCGACCTGCTCGGTGAGGGCCAGCAGATCGCCGCGTTCCCACCGGCCGTTCGTGATCGGGGAGAGGACGCCGGGCGGCGCCATGCACAGCGCCACCGACCGGTAGAGCAGCCATTCCAGCTCGGGCGCGGTGACCCGCCGCCCGCGCATGCCGAACGCGCCGAGGACCTCGTCGAACTGCTCGACGGTACGGCTCAGCCGGCGCCGCTCGCCGTCGGCGGTGCCCCGGCCGAACGTACGCAGCAGTCGTTCGGTGAGCGAGTCGCCGAGTGACCGGCGGGCGAACGTGACACCGAGGTAGGTCTGGCCCTCGGCGTGGTTGACCGCCATCAGGTGCCGCTGGGCGGCGACCAGGTGATCGGCCCAGCCGGTGGTGCCCGGCACGTCGGGCAGCGGGGCGACGGTGTGCGCGTCGATGGTGCGGGCCCACTCGTCGGCCGGGAAGGGCCTCGTGGTCCGGCGCAGGTGCAGCCGGAAGCCGGCGAGGCCGGCGTACTGCTCGGAGATCGCCGAGAGCAGCGCCTCGCGTTCCGCGTCCGGCCGGAACGCCCACCGCACCTCGGGCAGCCAGTACCAGGCGGTGACCGTGTTCGGAGTGAAGGTGAGGTGACCGGCGATCTCGGTGATGGCCAGCTCGACCGACGGGTCCCGATCGCCGAACTTGATCTTCGGGGCGCGGACCCGGGCCGGTTTGGTCGGCCGGTTCCGGCGTTCCGGCGTGCGTTGCCGGGGCGGCGTCACCTCGCGGTGCTCCGGGCGGCCCACCTCACGCGAGGGCGCCGTGCCGGCCGCGAGCGGCCCGGCCGGGGCGAGGTCCGGTTCCCGGTGCTCGGCCGGGGCGGGCGCGGCGACGGGCACGGGCGGCGCGGGGATCTGCGGGGGCGGCGGTAGCGCCGGCTCCGGCTCGGCCGGAGGGCGGAGCACGGGCAGCCGGTCACCGGCCTGCTGCGGAACCCGGCTACGGGACGGCGGCGGCGGGGCGAGGACCGCTGGCGGGTCGGGCAGGGACGGCTCGACCGGCGGCGGCGCGGCGTGCGTGGGCGCGGGCCGGGGACGCCCGACGGCGCGTACCCCCGGGGCCTGCTCGCGGACCGGCGGTTCCGGTTCGGGCCGCGGGGCCGGCTCGATCGGGACGGCGGGCTGGTGCGGGATCGGCAGGGGCTCGCGGCCGACGCCGCGGCGGGGCGGCGCCACCACCGGCTCGACCGGAGAGGGCGGCGCGGACGCGGCGGGTCGCCGCCGGGGCTGCGCGCCGCCGAACAGGTCGAGGAAGGGCGAGTCGATGTCGCCGTCGGGGCGTACCGGCTCACGCGGTGTCATCGGACGCGGCGGCTGGAAGACGCCGACGCGGCCGTGCCCGGGGCTGGTGACGAGCGCGCTGTCCAGGACCACCTCGTCCAGATCCTCGTCCGGTGGGTAGTCGAACGATCGCGCACGGTTACCGTTGGGCCCGGCCGGGCGCCCGGCCGGGGAACCCGGCGTGGAAGAGCGACTCATGCGACCGCCTCACCCGCATCGTTCGTCTGCACGGTTGTCGTACGCCCGGTCATGCCAGTTCCTCCCGGATCCTGATCCGGCTCGCCACGAGCCGCGGATCCCGCTGCTCGGTGGCCGGTTCCCGGGTGCGTCGCCAGTCGGTCAGCGCGGTCCGGATGACCATTCGCGCGGGCCGGTCCGGGTCGACGTACCGGAAGATGAACGAGGTCGTCACGATCGCCAGCGAGATCTCCCAGGCGGGGAACAGCTCGACCTGGAGCGTGAACAACCAGTGGATGAACATGTAGAGGGGTACGAGCAGCATGAACAGGCCGTACTGGGCGTACGGCAGATGGACGGGAAGGGTGTACCCGGGTGGCCCCAGGTAGACGAGGCGTGCCCGGTAGATGTCGTCGTCGGTGCGCAGCCGCATCGTCGCCCGCGCCCTACTCGAAGATCAGGTTGATCAGGTAGTCGCCGACGAAGAACAGTGTTGCCGCCCCGGCGATGAAGGCCAGGCCGATGATGGCGATGGCCGAGCTGGTCAGCACCTTCGAGATCTCACCCCGGCTGGCCCGGCCGATGAAGATCACGCCGAGGACCGCGAGCAGGATCGGCGCGATCTTGCTGGCGAAGAAGGTGACGACGTTGTCGGTGTCGATGCCCTTCGGGGCCGGCTCGGCGAGTGGAGTCGACGCCAGGGTGTGGAGCGCGTGGTCGACGGCACTGGATGCCGTTGCCATGAGCTCGATGGCGATCACTGGAAACCTCCCCAAGGTCGCGGCCGGCGGTGCCGCGTTGGTGCAAGTAGGCAAGCCTGGCGGGATGGTGCTCGTCAGAGACAGCGCCGTAAACGCTGCGTCCGTCACCCACCACGCAGAGTGGTGAGTTTTGGGGGGATTCTTCCCGCTTCGGCCCTCCCTCCAGGCTTCGCCATCTCGATGCTGGGCAATTCCAAAGCGTACGGCCCGGCCACCTTTGCGACAAGCCGTGAAGAGTCGACCCCCGAATGCCCGGATGACCGATCGTACACCTGTTCCAATGCGCACGTCAGGGGTGCCGCGTTCCGCGTTCGCCCGGTGGCCGGAAGCCCTGGCGGCGAACGGTACTGTCGGGCCGTGACCGATCTGGTACGGGCGGAGAACCCGGTGGTGATGGGCGTCCTCAACGTCACGCCCGACTCCTTCTCCGACGGCGGCAGATACGCCGATCTGGACGCGGCCGTCGCACACGGGGTGCGACTGCGCTCCGACGGCGCGGACCTGATCGACGTGGGTGGCGAGTCCACCCGGCCGGGCGCCGACCGGGTCGACCCGGAGACGGAGACCGCCCGGGTGCTGCCTGTGGTCCGCGAGCTGAGCGCCGCCGGGATTCTGGTCAGCATCGACACCAGTCGCGCCCGGGTCGCCGAGGCCGTCCTCGCCGCCGGCGCGTACGCGGTGAACGACGTCTCCGGCGGCCTCGCCGATCCGGACATGGCCCGGGTGGTCCGCGACGCGGGCTGCCCCTGGGTGCTCATGCACTGGCGGGGGCACTCCCGGGGGATGCGTGAGCTGGCCACGTACACCGACGTGGTGGCCGACGTCCGGGACGAGCTGAGCCGGCGCGTCGACGCCGCGCTCGCCGCCGGGGTCGCCGCCGACCGGATCATCGTCGACCCGGGCCTGGGCTTCGCCAAGACCGCCGCGCACAACTGGGCGCTCAGCGCCCGCCTGCCGGAGCTGGTCGAGCTGGGCTTCCCGGTGCTGTTCGGGGCCAGCCGCAAGTCCTACCTGGGCCGGCTGCTCGCCGACCCGGCGGGCGAACCCCGGCCCACCGCCGGGCGGGAGGCCGCGACCGTCGCGACCAGCGTGCTCGCCGTCGCGGCCGGCGCCTGGGGGGTGCGCGTGCACGACGTCCGCGGCACCGCCGACGCGCTCGCCGTCTGGCGGGCCACCGGCAGCCCCCGGCTGGCGACCGCGACCGGCGCACGGCCGGCGACCGCGTCGCGGACAGCAGCGACCACCGGCCTGAGCGGAGGCGACAGGTGACCGACCGGATCGAGCTGACCGGCCTGCGCGCGCACGGCCGCCACGGCGTCTACGACTTCGAGCGCGCGCAGGGCCAGGAGTTCGTGGTCGACGCGGTGCTCGAACTGGACCTCGGCCCGGCCGCCGGCTCGGACGAGGTGACCGACACCGTGCACTACGGCGAGCTGGCCGAACGTCTGGTCGCGGTCATCACCGGCGAGCCGGTGAACCTGATCGAGACACTCGCCGACCGGCTGCTCGCGGTCTGCCTGGCCGAGCCGCTGGTGGAGGCCGCGACGGTGACCGTGCACAAGCCCGAGGCCCCGATCCCGCACGCCTTCCGGGACGTCGCCGTCACGATGCGGCGTACCCGGTGACCCGGGCCGTGCTGTCGATCGGCAGCAACCTGGGCGACCGCCTCGGCCACCTGCGTGGCGCCGTGGCCGCGCTCGGCGACCGGGTGCTGCTGGTCTCCGGCGTCTACGAGACTCCACCGTGGGGGGACGCCGACCAGCCCGCGTACCTGAACGCGGTGGTGATGGTCGCGGACCCGGCGGCGGCGCCCGAGGACTGGCTGGCCCGCGCCCGGGCCGCGGAGGCGGCGGCCGGGCGCGACCGCGACCCGCGACGGCGGTACGGGCCGCGCACGCTGGACGTGGACGTGATCGCGGTCTGGGACGACGCCGGTGAGCCGGTGCTCCGCGACGACGCCGAGCTGACGGTGCCGCACCCCCGGGCCCACCTGCGCGCCTTCGTGCTGCGCCCGTGGATCGACATCGAGCCGCACGGCCGGCTACCCGGGCACGGCTGGCTGACCGACCTGCTCAACGCCGAGCCGCTGGCCGGGGACGCGCTGGAACTGAGCCCGCGACCGGATCTGACGCTAGAGTCGGAAACATGACCCGCTGGAGTGCGGCCCCGCCGTCGCGAGCCGAGGAGGCGCGGTGAGCACCGCGCGCTCCCCGCAGGGGCCCGACCGCTTCCGGATGGGCCCGACCCGGGCCTCCACGCTGGTGGTGGCCGGTCTGGCCGCCGCCGCGGTGGCCTGGCTGCTGATCAGCAGCTTCTATGGAGACCTCGGCTCCGACCTGCCCTGGCTGCCGGTGATCACGCTGGCCGGGCTGGCCGTGCTGGAGGGCTACGCCGCGGTCAACACGCGCGGCCGGATCGAGCGGCGGCCCGGCCGGGAGCCGGTGAACCCGCTGCTGGTGGCCCGGTTCGTGGTGCTGGCCAAGGCGTCCGCGCTGGCCGGCGCCATCTTCGCCGGCTTCTACGCGGGGCTGACCGGCTGGCTGTTCGTCGAGCGCACGAACGCGGCCATGAACGACCGGCCCGCCGCGCTCGGCGGCCTGATCGCCGCGCTCGCGCTGGTCGCGGCCGCGCTCTGGCTGGAACGCTCCTGCCGGGTCCCGGAGCAGGAGGACGACGAGGACCGCGAGCCGGGCGACCGGGAGACGCCCCGCGGCCGTCTCTGAGGGTTCCCCCCACCCCGGCCCGGCGGTACCGTCCCTGGGCGACCGGAGAGCGACGGCCGCCACCGGTCCGCCCGCCCGTGGGCCGGACGCGGCCACCTGGGGAGGCGCGAGCCAATGGCGTACGACGATGCGGGCCGGACAGCGCCGCCGGAGACGTCGTCCGGGGTGCCCGCTGCCGTACTGGAGAACGTCTTCGACGACCCGGCACACGGCGAACCCGGCCGGGACCGGATCGCGGTGCACGTGCTCTGGGAGTTCGTGCTGCTGGCCGCGCTGGTCGCGATGGCCTGGCTGCTCTGGCGGGAGGACTCGGACGCGCTGCGCGGCGGCGCCCTGAAGACGCTGCTCGTCGACGTGGCCGCGCTCGGCCTGTTCACCCTCGCCGCCGGCCTGAGCCTGCGGGCCGGCGCGGTGAACCTGGCGATCGGCCCGGTCGCGCTGGCCTCCGCGCTGCACTTCGCCGAGCAGGGCGACCGGGGCGTACGGGAGGCGCTGCTGCCGGCGCTCGGGGTGGCGGCGGTGGCCGGGCTGGCACTCGCCCTGGCCGTCGTGGTGCTGCACGTGCCCGGCTGGGCGGCGAGCCTGGCCGGGGCGGCCGGCGTGATCGTCTACCTGGAACGGCGGACCGGCCCGGTCACCGTGCAGGGGGACTACGACCCCCGCCGCAGCGCGCTGTACCTCTTCGTCGGCTTCGCCGCGGTCGCCGTCCTCGGTGGCCTGTTCGCCGCGATGAAGCCGGTACGCCGGCTGATCGGCCGGTTCCGGCCGGTCGCCGACCCGGCCCGGCGGCGCGGCGCGGTGGCCGCCACGGTGACCGCGCTGGCGCTCGTCGGGTCCACCGTGCTGGCGATGCTCGCCGGCGTGCTGCTCGCGGCGAACGGGGACGGTCAGGTCGCGCCCGGCACCGGGCTGGACTGGACCCTGCTGGCGGTCGGCACGGCGATGCTCGCCGGCACCAGCGCGTACGGACGCCGAGGCGGCATCTTCGGCACCCTGTTCGCGGTCTGCCTGGTGGTGGTGTTCCTGGCCTGGACCGTGCCGTACGGCTGGACGGTCAGCCGGTGGGCGCTGGGTGGTGCCGTGCTCGGCGTCGGCCTGCTCGTCACCCGGCTGGTCGAGACGTTCGGCCGGCCGCGCCCGGCGGCGCCGGTCGGACCCGGTCCGGTCCGCCCGGCCCGGGACGGCGCGTCGAGTGGCGGCTGGACGATGACCCCGGCGCCCCAGCCGGGCGACACCTGGCCGTCGGTGCTGCCGGTACGCGAGCACGACACCCCGGTCGAGGCATGGGAGGCCCAGCGCTGGGACAGCGAACCCCGGCGCTGGGACGCCGACGATCGCTGACCCGGCGGTGGCCGTGCGTCCCGCGCGCCGGGACTGATCTCTCCGGTTAGGCTCGGCGGCATGACCGATACTCCTGCCCCCGGTGGCCGCACCTTCGACGAGCTCGACAAGCTCTCCACCGAGGAACTGCGCGAGCAGGCGTTCAACCTGGCGCGCGACCGCCGCGACGTGGGCTTCTTCTGGTCGGTCCTGCGGCACCTGCCCAACGCAGACGAGGCCGCCGCGCTGGACGGGGCGCCGAACTCGATCGGCCCGACCATCGACGAGGCGAACGCGCTCTGGCGTGAGCTGACCGGGCACGGCTACGACGAGTCCGCGCCGCTGCTGCGCGCCGCCTTCATCGACTACCTGATGAAGCACTGAGGTCGATGACGGCCCGCCGGCCGGCGGCAGCCGCCCGCCTACGCAGGTTTGCCCGGCGGGACCGGCCGGGAACTGACCGCCGCATGGCTCTGAGCAACCGCCCTCGTACCGTCTCCCAGTACGGCACGGCCGCCGGCACCGGGATGCTCGCCGCGTTCCTGCTCGTCGCCGTCGGTGGCAGCCCGATGTACGTGGACTGGGCGCAGCGCGGCACCGACCCGACCGGTGCCGGTGGCTGGTTCCTCCGGCTGCTCGCCTGGCCGTCCTGGCGGTGGCAGGCCGACGAGGGCGTGTTCGCCACCAATCTCCGGGCGATCCTGCTCCTCGTGCTGGCCGCGGCGCTGCTGTACCTCCTGCCCGGCCCGCAGGTCGACCGGGTGACGTCCTCGGGCAGTCAGTTCCTCTCCGGCTGGGGCGCGTACGCGCTCGCCGCCGGGCTCAGTGCCCTGCTCGCCACGCTCCTCGGCCCGCACGGCTCGCTGTACGCCGCGTTCCAGGCCGCCAGCACCGGTGTCACGTACGGCTTCTTCGCGGGCTGGATCGTCGGCCTGGCCAGCCTCGGCGGCCGGGCCTGAGGTCAGTCCAGAGCGCCCAGCGTCAGCACCCGGGCGCGGGCGAGCAGCCCCACCGCCCGGCCCTCCTCGGTGACCACCGCGTGCTCGGCGCCGGAGGTGAGCAGCGCGCCGAGCGCGTCGTACGCCGAGTCGCCGAGCGCCACAGTGGGCAGGCCGGCGCCGCCGTCGGCCGGGAGCGGGTCGAGCACCGCGCGGGTCACCGGGGTGACAGCGAGCCGCCGGATGCCCCGGTCGGCGCCGACGAACTCGCGGACGAAGTCCGAGGCGGGCGCGCCGAGCAGCGCGGCGGGCGTGTCGTACTGCTCCAGCCGGCCGCCCTCGGAGAGCACCGCGATCCGGTCGCCCAGCCGGACCGCCTCGTCGAGGTCGTGGGTGACCAGCACGATCGTCTTGCGTACCTCGGCCTGCAACCGCAGGAACTCCTCCTGCAGGCGGGTCCGGACGATCGGGTCCACCGCCGAGAACGGCTCGTCCATCAGCAGCACCACCGGATCGGCGGCGAGCGCCCGGGCCACGCCGACGCGCTGCCGCTGCCCGCCGGACAGCTCGTGCGGGTACCGCCTGCCGAACTGAGCCGGGTCCAGACCGACGAGCTCCAGCAGCTCGCCGACCCGGGCCCGGGTCCGCTGCTTCGGCCAGCCGAGCAGTCCCGGCACGGTCGCCACGTTCGCGGCGACGGTCTGGTGCGGGAAGAGGCCGACGTTCTGGATGACGTAGCCGATGCGGCGGCGTAGCGCCACCGGATCGACCCGGGTGACGTCGTCGTCGCCGAGCAGGATCCGCCCGCCGGTCGGCTCGATCAGCCGGTTGACCATCCGCAGCACAGTCGACTTGCCGCAGCCGGACGGGCCGATCAGCACCACCAGCTCGCCGGCGGCGACCTCCAGGCTCAGCTCGCGTACCGCCTCGGTGTCGTCCGGGTAGCGCTTGCGGATGCGCTCCAGCGTGATCGACGCCGCGCCGCCTCCGGCGGCGCTCCCCGGGGTACCGTCCACGTGTGTCCCTCCACCTGAGCTACCGGGCCGACCCGGGTAATCCGTGGTTCTCCTGGCAGTACGTGCGGGACAACTCTGACACGATCCTGGCCGCGCTGCGGGAGCACACCTGGCTGACCGGCCGGGCCGTGGTGATCGCCGCGCTGGTGGCGCTGCCGCTGGCGGTGCTCGCGTACTGGTTCCGGTCGCTGTCGGCACCCATCCTGGCGGTGACCGGGGTGCTCTACACCGTCCCGTCGCTGGCGTTGTTCGCGTTCCTGGCGCCGTACCTGGGCATCGGCGCGATCACCGTGCTCACCGTCGTGGCGCTGTACGCGTTGCTGGTCATCGTGCGCAACGCGCTGGCCGGGCTGAACCAGGTGCCGCCGGAGGTGCGCGAGGCCGCCGAGGGCATGGGGTACGGCAGGTGGGGGCGGCTGCTGCGGATCGAGCTGCCGCTGGCGCTGCCGGGCATCCTCACCGGCGTACGGCTGGCGACCGTGTCCACTGTCGCGCTCGTCACGGTCGGGGTGGTGGTCGGCCGGGGCGGCCTGGGCCAGCTCATCTTCGCGGGCTTCCAGAACAACTTCTACAAGGCCCAGATCATGACCGGCACGGTGCTGTGCGTGCTGCTGGCGCTGGTGCTCGACCTGGTGCTGGCGGGCGTGGGCCGCCTGCTCACCCCCTGGCTGCGCGGGAGGTCCGCCCGGTGAACCCCGTCGAGCAGGCAGTGGTCTGGCTGAACGACCCGCTGAACTGGACCAACCCCGGCGGCGTGCTGGACCGCCTCGGCGAGCACCTGAGCATGTCCGCGCTGGCGGTGCTGCTGGGCTGCCTGGTGGCCTGGCCGATCGGGCTCTGGCTCGGGCACAGCGGCCGGGGCGGCGGGCTGGTCCTGCTGGTCTCCAACGTCACGCTGGCGATCCCGACGCTGGCGCTGCTGACCATCCTCCCGCTGACGTTCCTCGGCTTCGGCCGGTCGGCAGTGGTCGTGGCGCTCGCGGTCTTCGCGGTTCCGCCGCTGCTGGCGAACGCGTACACCGGGGTGCGGCAGGCCGACCCGGAGGCCCGGGACGCGGCCCGGGGGATGGGCCTGTCCGGCGGCCAGGTGCTGCGCCGGGTGGAGCTGCCGCTCGCGGTGCCCTACCTGGCGGCCGGCTTCCGTACCGCGGCGGTGCAGGTGGTGGCCACCGCGGCGCTCGCCTCCTTCGTCAACGGCGGCGGGCTGGGCCAGATCATCCGGGCCGGTTTCGGGCTCGACATCGCCGCCGGCGGGGGGCAGATCATCGCGGGCGGGGTGCTGGTGGCCGGGTTGGCGCTGCTCGTGGAGGGGGTGCTCGCGCTGGTGGAGCGGGCGGTCACGCCGCGCCCGCTGCGCCGGGTACGCCGGCGGGCGAACCGCCGCGCGACGGCGGCGACGACCGGCGGTTGAGCCGTCGGTGACGATCAGGTGACGAAAACCGCTCCGAGTTTGTCGGTCGGGTCTGGAGGATATTGGCTGGAGTCGCGGGTGGCCGTCCGGGTCGCCCGTCGGACACGCGGCCGGCCCGACGGGTCGCGCCGGGACACGGAAGGCGGGCACTCATGCGTGCGCGTACACGAATGGCCGCCGGGGCGATCGGCGCTCTCACCGCGGCCGCGCTTCTCACCGGCTGCGGCGACGCCGGCTCGTCCGGCACCGACGCGCCCGAGCAGGGCGCCTCGGGGGCGGGCTGTGCTCCGGCGGCCGGTGACCAGCTCGTCGTCCTGACCGACGACAAGAAGCTCCAGAACACCGACAACGTCATTCCCGCGATCAACGCGAAGGCGGCCACGCCGCAGCTCGTCGCCGCGCTCGACAAGGTCTCCGCGAAGCTCGACACCCCGAAGCTGATCCAACTCAACCGGGCGGTCGACGTCGACCGCAAGACGCCCCAGGTCGCCGCGCAGGAGTTCGCCTCCGCCAACGGCGTGACCGACGGGATCGAGAAGGGCCCGGGCGGCCAGATCACAGTCGGCGCGGGCAACTTCAGCGAGAGCCAGACCATCGCCGAGCTCTACAAGATCGCGCTCACCGCCGCCGGCTACCAGGTCAAGGTGCAGACCATCGGCAACCGGGAGCTCTACGAGCCGGCGCTGGAGAAGGGCCAGATCCAGGTCGTCCCGGAGTACGCCGCCACCATGGCGGAGTTCCTCAACACCAAGAACAACGGCAAGGACGCGCAGCCCGTCTCCTCGCCGGAGCTGGACAAGACGGTCGCGGCGCTGAAGAGCCAGGGTGACAAGAACGGCCTGGTCTTCGGCCAGCCGTCCCAGGCGCAGGACCAGAACGCGTTCGCCGTCACCAAGGCGTTCGCCGACAAGTACGGCGTCTCGACGCTCTCCGAGCTGGCCGCCAAGTGCTCCGGCCAGGCGACCGTGCTGGCCGGGCCGCCGGAGTGCCCGCAGCGGCCGAAGTGCCAGGCCGGCCTGGTCGAGGTCTACGACTTCAAGGCCGGCTCGTTCAGCTCGCTCGACGCGGGCGGCCCGCAGACCAAGAACGCGCTGAAGACCGGCTCGGCGAGCGTCGGCCTGGTCTTCTCCTCCGACGCCGCGCTGGCCACGAGCTGACGCACCACCGCCGGCCGGTGCCACGCGTGCCGGCCGGCGGCCCGTTCGGCGGCCCGGGCATCGAGTCGTGCCGACCCGTTCCCCTCGGGTGGAACTCTCGGTAATCTGCTCAGCCATGCCCGCCTCGGTCGCGCCCACCGACAAGAGCACGCCCACGGTGCTCACCGTCCTGTTCTGGGTCGGTGTGGGGCTGGCGCCCCTGGCCGCGCTCATCCTGCTGATCGCCGACGGCAACGGCTCGCTCCGGTTCGGTGCGGTCCTGGCGATCCTCGCCGTCGTGCTCATCGGTCTGTCGATGGCGCTGCGGCCGGAGGGCGGTTCCGACGACGCGGCCACCGAGGAGCTGCGCGAGGAGCTGGCGCAGCTCCGGCGGGAGTTGCGAGCCGAGATCGTGGCCGCCGCGCAGCGCGGCAACCAGGCACTCGACCAGGCCCGCCGGGCGGAGGAGGCGGCCGGCGCGGTACGGCATCGGCTCGACGCGGCAGCCGCCGGACTGGCCGCCGCGCCCGCACCCGCCGCAGCGCCCGTGCCCGCGTCCGCCGCCGTGCCCGCGTCCGCATCCGCCGCCGTGCCGGAGCGCCCGAGCGGTGCGGCACGGGTGCCGGTCACCGGCAGGTCCGACGCGGGACGGGCGCACCCGGCCGGCCGGGACGACGACGAACCGGCCTGGCCGGCGGGCGCCGCCGGCCGCTACGGAACCGACTCCGACTCACCCAGGGCGGGCGCCGAGCCGCTCCGGCCCGGCCGTTACGACGCCGAGCCGCTCCGGCCCGGCCGTTACGACGCCGAGCCGCTCCGGCCCGGCCGTTACGACGCCGAGCCGCCCCGGACCGGCCGTTACGACGATGAGCCGTCCCGGGCGGATTACTACGAATCCGAACAGCCCCGGTCCGGCCGTCACGAACCCGACCCGGTGCGGACGGGCCGGCACGACGCCGAGCCGGCGCGGGCCACCGTACGTCCGGACCGGCCGGCGAGCGGGGTGTACGGCGCGGCGCGGGTCTCCGATCCGGCGGCCCGCCCGGTCGGCGTGGTCCACCACACCGAGACGGTGCACGTCACCACCCGGCACACGATCGTCGGCGGTGGTGAGCCGGCCGGAAACCGGTACGGCGGATTCCCCGGCGGCTGGTCGGACGAGGACCGGTCGCGTGGCACGGACCCGGCCGATCACTGGCGTGCGGGACACCGCGACCCGGGCGACCGGCCGGGCCGTCGGGCCGCTCCTGATGATCGTGGTCGGGGTGCGGAGTCCGTTGACGACAGGCACTCGTGGAACGACCCCGGACGCCCAGGTGCCGACCATCCGTGGGCGGGCGTCGGCCGGACCGCCGACGGTGAACCGGGCTGGTCCGCGCGTACCGACGGCGAACAGGGCTGGTCCGCGCGCACCGGCGGGGAACCGGGCTGGTCCGCGCGGACCGCCGGGGGCGGCTGGTCGAGCGACCAGGGCCGGACGGCGGCGGAGGAGCAGCGGCAGTGGCCCGGCGGGGGTGACGACCGGGCGGCGGGCGCGTGGCCGGCGGCCGCGGCGGGCGGGCCGGACGCCCCGGCGGGCCGGGCGAGCGACGGCGACCAGTGGTCCGAGATGAGTGCGGGCAACCGGTGGGCCGCCGTCCGCGACGACGGCGCGGGCCGGGAGATCCGGCTCGGAGAACGACGGGCGGCTGTGCACGCCGACGGCGGCGGCACCGAGTACCGGGTCGAGGACCGGTGGGCGTCGGTACGCGGCGGCGGTCCGGCCGCGAGCGGGCCGGGCGAGCCGGAGGGCCGCTGGTCGGCGGAGAGCAACCCGGCGCTGCCGGTCGGCGGGGTGCCGGTGCCGGAGCAGTGGCGGCCACCGGCGCGGCGCAGCGGCCAGCCGGAATGGCGGCAGCCGCCCCCCGAGTGGCGTCAGCCCGGACCGGAGTGGCGTCAGCCGGAGGAACGGCACCAGGCCGAGCCGGAATGGCGGCAGCCGGAGACGCCGCAGCCCGAGTCGCAGTGGCGTCGGCCCGAGCCGGAGTGGCGGCCGGCGGAACCGGAGTGGCGCAGCCCAGAGCGCGGTGGACACGGCCGGCCGCACCGGGACGCCACCGACCGCTGGGGCTGAACCGCCCGCATCGACCGACAGCGCCCGGACGGCTGTTACTTGTCGATGTCGCCCACCACGAAGAACATCGAGCCGAGGATGGCGATCAGGTCGGGCACCAGGCAGCCGGGCAGCAGCGACGACAGGGCCTGCACGTTCGCGTACGAGGCGGTGCGCAGCTTCATCCGCCACGGCGTCTTCTCGCCCCGGGACACCAGGTAGTAGCCGTTGATGCCGAGCGGGTTCTCGGTCCAGGCGTACGTGTGCCCCTCGGGCGCCTTCAGCACCTTCGGCAGCCGGGTGTTCACCGGTCCGCTGATCCGGTCCACCCGGTCCAGGCACTGCTCGGCGAGGTCGAGCGAGACGTACACCTGGTCGAGCAGCACCTCGAAGCGGGCGTGACAGTCACCGGCGGTCTTCGTCACCACCGGCACGTCGAGCTGGTCGTAGGCCAGGTAGGGCTCGTCGCGGCGCAGGTCGAGGTCGAGCCCGGAGGCGCGGGCGACCGGACCGGACGCACCGAACGCGGCGGCGTCGGCGGCGGACAGCACGCCGACCCCGACGGTACGGGCCAGGAAGATCTCGTTGCGCCGGATCAGGTTGTCGAGGTCGGGCATCCGTCGGCGTACCTCGGCGATGGCGGCGCGGGCGCGTCCGGTCCAGCCGGACGGCACCTCCTCCTTCAGGCCGCCGACCCGGTTGAACATGTAGTGGATCCGGCCGCCGGAGACCTCCTCCATCACGGCCTGGATGGTCTCGCGTTCCCGGAACGCGTAGAACATCGGCGTGATCGCGCCGATCTCCAGCGGGTACGAGCCGAGGAACATCAGGTGGTTGAGCACTCGGTTCAGCTCGGCCAGCGCCATCCGCAGCCAGGTGGCGCGCTCCGGCACCTCCATGCCCATCAGCCGCTCGACGGCGAGCACCACGCCCAGTTCGTTCGAGAACGCCGACAGCCAGTCGTGCCGGTTCGCCAGCACGATGATCTGCCGGTAGTCGCGTACCTCGAAAAGCTTCTCCGCCCCCCGGTGCATGTAGCCGACGATCGGTTCGGCGGCGACCACCCGCTCCCCGTCGAGCACCAGCTTGAGCCGCAGCACGCCGTGCGTCGACGGGTGTTGCGGCCCGATGTTGAGCACCATGTCGGTGCCGAGCTGCTCACCGCCCGCGCCGGTGCCGACTGTGAGCTCGCGGAGGTCGGCGGCGTCCGTGGTCATGCCCGTCATCGTGCCACGACCGCGTCGAGCGCGACGCCGACCGGCTGCCGCAGCCACAGGTGCCCGCCGAGCCCGGCCGGGTCGGTCAGTTCGGCCGCCGCCGACGCCGCGGCCAGCGCCCGCAGGTAGCCGGCCGGGTCGCGGGAGGCCAGGCTCAGCGGCGGTCGCCCGCCGTCGGCCCCGAGCGCCCGCAGCGCCTCCCGCTGCGAGACCAGGGAGTACGCGCACCGGGCGACCCGCTCACCGGCGGAGGCGACCGAGTCCATGGCGACGTGCGCCGTCACGTCGCACGATCCGTCCGGCACCGGCGGCACCTGCCGTCCACCCCGGTACCCGGTCAACGTCCCGTCCAGCGGACGCGAGTCCCGCAGATGCCCGTAGTCCACGGCGAGCGCCAACCCCCGCGCGACCTTCCCCACGGCCCCCGCCCAAGCCAGATCCCGCCCCACCCCGATCTCCCCCCTCCCACCGACCCCGCGGCGACTCCCGCCCTCGCCCTCCCCGGTGATCAAGGAGTTCGTGTCCTGATCCGGGCCCTCCGCCGACACGAACTCCTTGATCACCGGGGAGGGAGGCGGGGCGGACGGTGAGGGCCACCAGTGGGTCAGCCAGGTGGTGCCGGTGGGGGACGGGGGCGGGCCCACCGTCTCCTCGCCGGTTTTCGGGTTCACCAGGAGGAGACGCCAGCCTGCCTCGGTGTGGACCGCCACGTCCACGGGGACGTTGTCCAGCCACTCGGTCGCCAGGAGCAGGCCGGTTATCGCGTCCGGGATGTCGGCCTGCCAGGCGATCTCCGGCGGCAGGCCGGCCGGGCGGGGCGACAGTTCCACCGCTACCGGGTTGATCCGGGCGGCCAGCTCGGGTGCGGCCTGCGCCAGCAGCGCCCGGAGCAGTTCGCCCCGGCCCGCACCCACGTCCACCACGTCCAGCCGCGCGGGGTGGCCCAGCGCCGCGTCCACCAGTTCGAGTTGCCGCAGCAGGCAGGCGGCGAACGCGGGCGAGGCGTGCACGCTCGTGCGGAAGTGCGCGGCGGGCCCGCCGCCGGAGACGAAGAAGCCGTCCGGCCCGTACAGCGCCCGCTCCATCGCGTCGCGCCAGCGCAGCGGGGAGGTCACCGGGCCGACCCTACGGGACGTACCCGAACGGGCGGTTTGCCCGCCACCGCAGCGGCCGGTTCCGGCGGCCGGTGAAGGTTTTCACACCTCCTTGTTTCCGGTCTGTCACCCGGGCGCATACTTGCCATCGACCGGTACCCCCTTCGAGGACTGGATCGCTGCCATGAGCGCACCGCTGCGCCCTCGGGCCACCGCTGCCCCGCTCGTCTCTCCCCGTACCCTCACCGTCGGCGTGCTCGGCGCCGGCCGGGTCGGCGCCGTGCTGGGCGCGGCCCTCGCCGCCGCCGGCCACCGGGTCGTCGCCGCGTCCGGCGCCTCGGGCGCGACAAGGGCCCGGCTGGCGCTGCTGCTGCCCCGGACCCCGCACCACGAGGCGTCCGCCGTGGCGCGCGCCGCCACCGACCTGCTGATCGTCGCGGTCCCGGACGACGCGCTCGCGGACGTGGTCGCTGACCTGGCCGCGAGCGGCGCGCTGCGCCCCGGCCAGGTGGTGGCGCACACCTCCGGCGCGCACGGGCTGGCCGCGCTGGCCCCGGTCGTCGAGGCGGGCGCCCGGCCGCTCGCGCTGCACCCGGCGATGACCTTCACCGGTACGCCGGACGACCTGTCCCGCCTGCCGGGCATCTCCTACGGCGTGACCGCCCCGGCCGAGCTGCGTCCGTTCGCGACGCGGCTGGTGGCCGACCTGGGCGGTGTGCCGGAGTGGGTGGGTGAGGCGGACCGGCCGCTCTACCACGCGGCGCTGGCGCACGGCGCCAACCACCTGGTGACGCTCGTCAACGAGTCCGCCGACCGGCTGCGTGACGCCGGGGTGGAGCGGCCGGAGAAGGTGCTCGCCCCGCTGCTGCGGGCCGCGCTGGAGAACGCGCTGCGGCTGGGCGACGACGCGCTGACCGGCCCGGTGTCGCGGGGTGACGCGGGGACCGTACGCCGGCATCTGGACCGGCTGGCGCGGACCGCGCCGGAATCCGTACCCGCGTATCTGGCGTTGGCACGACGGACGGCGGACCGCGCCGTCGCGGTCGGCCGCCTGCGCCCGGCGGACGCGGCCGCGCTGCGCAACGTGCTCGACGGAATCGAGGTGGCGGCCTGATGGCCGAGGTGCTGCACACGCGCAAGGAGCTGGCGGCGGCCCGCGAGGCGATGGCCGGCACCGTCGGCGTCGTGATGACCATGGGCGCGCTGCACGCCGGGCACGAGGCGCTGCTGCGGGCCGCCCGCGAGCGCGCCGGCCACGTCATCGTCACGATCTTCGTGAACCCGTTGCAGTTCGGCCCGAACGAGGACTTCGACCGCTACCCGCGCACGCTCGACTCCGACCTGGAGATCTGCCGCCGGGCCGGGGTGGACGTGGTGTTCGCGCCCTCGGCGACCGAGATGTACCCGGAGGGACGCCCGACAGTGGGGCTGAATCCGGGGCCGCTGGGCGAGGACCTGGAGGGCCTGAGCCGTCCCGGCTTCTTCCACGGCGTGCTCACGGTGGTCATGAAGCTGCTCCAGCTCACCCGGCCCGACCTGGCGTTCTTCGGCGAGAAGGACTATCAGCAGCTCACCCTGGTGCGCCGGATGGTCCGCGACCTCGACGTGCCGACCGAGATCGTCGGCGTGCCGACCGTACGGGAAGCGGACGGGCTGGCCATGTCGAGCCGGAACCGGTACCTCTCGGCGGAGGAACGGCGGACCGCGCTGAGCCTGTCCGCCGCGTTGCGGGCCGGCGCCGAGGCGGCCGAGCGGGGCGAGGACGCGGGCGCGGTGCTGGCCGCCGCGCACCGGGCCTTCGACGCGCCGGACGCCCGCCTGGACTATCTGGTGCTCACCGACACCCAGCTGGAACCCGGCCCGGTCGACGGCCCGGCCCGGCTGCTGATCGCGGCCTGGGTCGGCGCCACCCGCCTGATCGACAACACGGCGATCCACCTCGCGCCGCGTCCCTGACCCCACCACGAATGCGGAAAGGCACCCCGATGTTCCGGACCATGCTCAAGTCGAAGATCCACCGGGCCACGGTGACCCAGGCCGACCTGCACTACGTCGGCTCGGTCACGGTGGACGAGGATCTGCTCGACGCGGCGGACCTGCTCCCCGGCGAGCAGGTCGCGATCGTGGACATCACGAACGGCGCCCGGCTGGAGACGTACGTGATCCCGGGGCGGCGGGGCAGCGGCGTGATCGGCATCAACGGCGCCGCCGCGCACCTGGTGCACCCCGGCGACCTGGTCATCCTGATCTCGTACGGCCAGATGGACGACGCCGAGGCGCGCGCGTACCGCCCCCGGGTGGTGCACGTCGACGCCGACAACAGGGTCGTCGACCTCTCGGCAGACCCGACGACGGCGGCCCCCGGCACCGCGGGCGCCCCCGTCCCCAACCCCCTCGCCGCCTCCCTGAGCTGACCCGCCCCGCCGTTCTCGCCCTTTCTCGCCCTTTCTCGCCCTTTCTCACCCCGTCGATCTTGCACTTTCGGCCCCTCGGATGCGTCTTTTGTCCGGCTTGCCGGGGCGACTAGTGCAAGATCGACGAGGGTGGCGGAGTGGGGAACGCGGTCTGTCACTGGAAGGTCATTTTCGGCTACCCTGAGCGGACCGTCGGGGATCGACGGTCGTCGGCTGGGGGAGGCCGCGATGCGCCGTGCGATGAGCGCCCTGGTCGCCGTGATTGTCGCGAGCGCCGCCCTGGCCGGCTGCGCCGGCACCGGCGGGCTGGACGGCGACCTCACCGACGACTGGGCCGCGATGGCGGCCCCCGCGCCGTTCACCCCGGCTGCCGGGGTCTGCCAGGTCGCCGACTTCACCGCGAGCGTCGGGCTGGCCGCGTACGCGCCGGTCGGCTGCGAGCTGCCGCACCGGGTGGAGACGGTGCACGTCGGCGCGTTCACAGCGGACCGGCCCACCCCGCCACCGCTCGCCTCACCCGAGCTGCGTACCGCGTTCGCCGACTGCGACAAACGGGCCGCCGGGTACGTGGGTGACGACTGGCGGGCCGGGCGGCTCCGGCTGGCGGTGGCGCTGCCGACGGGTGTCGGCTGGACGGCCGGCTCTCGCTGGTACCGGTGCGATCTGACCGAACTGACCACCACCGAGGCGGCGGCCACCGTGGTGACTCGGACGGGCAGCCTGCGCGACGCGCTCAGGACGCCGTCCCCGCTGCGGCTGGGCTGCCAGCGCACCGTACGGGAGGCGGGCCGCGTGCAGCGGCTCACCCCGATCGCCTGCACTGTGGCACACGACGCCGAGTTCGTCGGCGTGTGGGCCGCGCCGGACCGCCCGTACCCGACGAAGCCGGAGGACTGGGCGCCGCTCTACGACGGCTGCTTCGCCGTGATCGCCCGTTATGCCGGGCTGCCCGCCGACGGCCATCTGCGCTACCGCAGCGACGTGGTGGTCCGCCCGCCCGCGGCCGGTCGCTGGGCGGTCGGTGACCGGGGCGTGCGCTGTTACCTGTGGCTCAGCGACCGTACGGTGACCACCTCGCTCAAGGGCGCCGGACCGGCCGCCCTGCCGCGCCGGACGAGGTAGCCGACCGCACTCGTCACGCCCCCCGCGCCCGAGCCGAGGACGCTTCGGGTTGACTGTGCTCATGGACCTACCCACAGTCGGCCTGCCGGCGCTGCCCCGGCTGCTCGCCGCGCCCGCCCCCGGCTGGGTGGAGACCACAGACGTGATCGTGGTCGGCTCCGGTGTGGCCGGGCTGACCGCCGCGCTGCACCTGCGCGAGGCGGGCCTGCACGTCACGGTGGTCACCAAGGTCGACATGGACGAGGGCTCCACCCGCTGGGCGCAGGGCGGGATCGCCGCCGTGCTGGACCCGGCGGACACGCCGGCCGCGCACGCGTACGACACGGAGGTCGCCGGCGTCGGTCTGTGCGACCCGGCGGCGGTCCGCGCGCTGGTGGCCGAGGGGCCGACCCGGCTGCGTGAGCTGATGCGGATCGGGGCGGAGTTCGACCGCAACCCGGACGGCTCGCTGATGCTGACCCGCGAGGGCGGCCACCGGGCCGACCGGATCGTGCACGCGGGCGGTGACGCCACCGGCGCGGAGGTGCAGCGGGCGCTGCACGACGCGGTGCGCCGCGACCCGTGGATCCGGCTGGTCGAGCACGCACTGGTGCTGGACCTCCTGCGCGCTCCCGGCGACGGGCCGGGCGGGCTCGGCCCGGCCTGCGGCATCACACTGCACGTGCTCGGCGAGGGCAGCGAGGACGGCGTCGGCGCGATCCTCGGCCGCGCGGTGGTGCTGGCCACCGGCGGCATGGGGCAGGTCTTCGCCGCCACCACCAATCCGGCGGTCTCCACCGGGGACGGCGTGGCGCTGGCGTTGCGCGCGGGCGCTGCGGTCACCGACGTGGAGTTCGTCCAGTTCCACCCGACCGCGCTGATCGTGCCGGCGGGCGGCCCGGGTGCCGGGCTGGCACAGCAGCCGCTGGTCTCCGAGGCGCTGCGCGGCGAGGGCGCCCACCTGGTCGACGGCGACGGCAAGCGGTTCATGGTCGGCCAGCACGAACTGGCCGAGCTGGCCCCCCGGGACGTGGTCGCCAAGGGCATCCACCGGGTGCTGCTCGCGTCCGGCGCCGACCACGTGTTCCTGGACGCCCGCCACCTGGGCGGCGACTTCCTGGCCCGGCGCTTTCCCACCATCGTGGCGTCCTGCCTGGCCATCGGCGTGGACCCGGCGACCGACCTGATCCCGGTCGCGCCGGCCGCGCACTACGCCTCCGGCGGCGTCCGGACGGACCTGCGCGGCCATACCTCCATCCCCGGCCTGTACGCGTGCGGCGAGGTCGCCTGCACCGGCGTGCACGGCGCGAACCGGCTCGCCAGCAACTCGCTGCTGGAAGGGCTGGTCTTCTCCCGCCGGATCGCCGAGGACATCGCCGCCGGCCTGCCCGAGCAGGCTCGCCCGGCGGAGACCGGCGCCTGGGTGGGCGGTCCGGGTCCGCTGGTGCCGGCGTCCGGCACGGCGGATCTGCAACGGGCGATGACGCGGGGCGCGGGCGTGCTCCGGTCGGAGCGAACGCTGGAGGCCACCGCCGCCACGCTCACCGCGCTGGGCGCGGGGCAGGGCTCGCCGCGTACCGCCGACTGGGAGGCCACGAACCTGCTCACAGTGGCGTCGACGCTGGTCGTCGCCGCGTACGCGCGCCAGGAGACGCGGGGCTGCCACTGGCGGGAGGACTTCCCGACGGCCGACGAGCGGTGGCTGGGCCACCTGGTGGCCGAGGTGGGGACGGACGGCATCGTGGTCGAGCGCTGGGAGGCGACCTGTGAGCGCGAGGAGTGAGCCGGTTTTGCGAGCCCCGCAGTCGCGAACGAAGGAGGCCCTGTGAGCGCGAGGAGTGAGCCGGTTTTGCGAGCCCCGCAGTCGCGAACGAAGGAGGCACAGTTCATGAGGGAGCCGACGGAGCGGGCGCTGCGGGAGGGCGGCCTGGACCCGGAGCGGGTCCGGCACGTCATCGTCGACACGCTGCGCGAGGATCTGGGGCCCGACTTCCTCGACGTCACGAGCGTGGCCACCATCCCGGACGAGCAGCACGACACGGCCGATCTGGTGGCGCGTGCCGACGGCGTGGTGGCCGGACTGCCGGTGGCCGCCGCCGTGTTCGAGCTGGTCGGCGAGGTGACCGGCGCGGGGCGTACGGCCGAGGTGTCGCTTGTGGCGCACGACGGGCAGCGGGTGACGCGCGGCGACGTGCTGGCGACCGTGACCGGGCCGACCCGGCTGCTGCTGACCGGCGAGCGCACGGCGCTGAACCTGCTGTCCCGCATGTCCGGCGTGGCAACGCACACCCGGGCCTGGGCCGACGCGCTCGCCGGCACGAAGGCGACGGTGCTCGACACCCGCAAGACCACGCCGGGCCTGCGGGCGCTGGAGAAGTACGCGGTCCGGGCCGGTGGCGGCACGAACAAGCGGATGGGCCTGTACGACGTCGCCATGATCAAGGACAACCACAAGCTCGCGGCGGGCGGGATCGCCGCCGCGTTCCGCCGGGTCCGGGACGCGTTCCCCGAGGTCCCGGTGCAGGTCGAGGTGGACACGCCGGCCGAGGCGGTGGAGGCCGTCGAGGCGGGCGCGCGGTTCCTGCTGCTGGACAACATGACCCCGGCCCAGCTACGCGAGGTGGTGGCGTCGGTGGGTGACCGGGCGGAGCTGGAGGCCACCGGCGGGCTGACGCTGCCGATGGCGGCCGAGTACGGCGCGACGGGCGTCGACTTCCTCTCGGTGGGGGCGCTCACCCACTCCTCGCCGATCCTGGACATCGCCCTCGACCTGCGCGCCGTCTAGGCTGCCGCTGTGCTGCTCTGCATCGACATCGGAAACACGAACACCGTGCTGGCGACCTTCGACGGCGACAAGCTGGTGCACTCGTGGCGGATCAAGACCGACGCCCGCTCCACCGCGGACGAGCTGGGCCTGATGTTCCGCGGGCTGCTCGCCGGCGACGCCGTGGAGATCACCGGCGTGGCCGCCTGCTCGACCGTGCCGGCCGCGCTGCGCTCGCTGCGCACCATGCTGGACAGGTACTACGCCGACCTGCCCAGCGTGATCGTCGAGCCGGGGGTGCGGACCGGCGTGCAGCTCGCCATCGACAACCCGAAGGAGGTGGGCGCGGACCGGGTGGTGAACACGCTCGCCGCGTACACGCTCTACGGCGGGCCGTCGATCGTCGTGGACTTCGGCACCACCACCAACTTCGACCTGGTCAGCAGCCGGGGCGAATTCCTCGGCGGCGCGTTCGCGCCCGGCATCGAGATCTCCTTCGACGCGCTGGCCGCCCGCGCCGCCCAGCTGCGCAAGGTGGAGGCGACCCGGCCGCGCTCGGTGATCGGCAAGAACACTGTCGAGTGCCTTCAGGCCGGGCTCTACTTCGGCTTCGCGGGCCAGGTGGACCGGATCGTCGAGCGCATGTCGGAGGAGCTGGGCGGCGTGAAGGCGGTCATCGCCACCGGCGGCCTGGCCTCGCTGGTGCTCGGCGAGTGCCACACCATCACCCACCACGAGCCGATGATCACGCTGATCGGCCTGCGGATGGTCTACGACCGCAACGTCTGAGGTGCAAGGAAGGGCCCCCTGTTAACGCCTCAGGTAGAGGAGGGGCCCCTTCTTAACGCCGCCGCTTCAACGCCGCCGCGCCCGGAGCACCATAGTGCGGTACGGCAGCTCGACGGCGTCCCGGCCGGCCAGGTCGGGGTGGGTGGCGAACAGCTCGGCCAGCTCCGCGTCCACCCGCCGCCGCTCGTCCGCGTCGGCGGTCAGCCAGAACGAGCGGGTGTGCAGCATCGCCACCACCTCGTCCGGCGTGAGCGTGGTGGCGTGCGCGAACTCGCCCACCTCGACCGCCGTGAAGCCGGGGCCGAAGTCCGCGTACCGCTGGGTCACGTCGCCCGCGTTGTCGCCGAGGTGGGCGATCCGGGTCAGCTCCGCGACCCAGCCGACCCGCTCGTCGCGGATGTTCCAGACCGGCGCGAACGTGCCGCCCGGCCGCAGCACGCGGGCCACCTCGGCGTGCGCCAGCTCCCTGTCGAACCAGTGGTAGGCCTGCCCGGCCAGCGCCGCGTCCGCCGACCCGTCCGGCAGCGGCACCGCCTCGGCGCTGCCGGCCAGCGCCGTCGTACCAGGCGTGGCGGCGGCCAGCTGCGCCCGCATCCCCGGATCGGGCTCCACGGGTACGACCCGCGCCACCGGCCCGCTCAGCGCCAGCAGCCCTCGGGTGAGGATGCCCGTGCCGGCGCCGAGGTCCACCACCCGGGCGGCGTGCAGCCCGTCCAGCGCCCAGCGCAACGCGGCCTCGGGGTAGCGGGGACGGAACCGGTCGTACTCGGCCGCGGCGGCGCCGAACGAGAGGGCCGCAGTGGGGTCGGTCATGGCGGGCAGGTTATCCCGTAACGGCCGCCCGGGCGCTTGAGTACGCTCATGTGCTGACCCCGCCGATGTTCCCCAAGGCCTGAGGAAGCGTGCCGTGACCGAGCAGAACGCCCTGCCAACAGACCCCGCCGACGACCTTCCCGAGCAGATGAAGGTCCGCCGGGAGAAGCGGGACCGGATGCTCGCCGAGGGCGTCGAGCCGTACCCCGTGGGCTTCCCGCGCACCACCACGCTCGCGCGGCTGCGGGAGCGCTACGCCGACCTGCCCACCGACACCGCCACCGGCGACCGGGTCTCGGTCACCGGCCGGGTGATCTTCATTCGCAACACCGGCAAGCTCTGCTTCGCGACGCTGCGAGACGGTGACGGCACCGAGGTCCAGGCGATGCTCTCGCTGGACCGGGTCGGCGCCGAGCGGCTGGCGGACTGGAAGCGCCTGGTCGACCTCGGTGACCACGTCGGCGTGACCGGCGAGGTGATCACCAGCCGGCGCGGCGAGCTGTCCGTCCTCGCCGAGGAGTGGGCGGTGACCGCCAAGGCGCTGCGCCCGCTGCCGGTGGCGCACAAGCCGCTCAGCGAGGAGTCCCGGGTCCGCCAGCGCTACGTGGACCTGGTCGTCCGCCCGCAGGCGCGGCAGATGGTCCGCACCCGGTCCACCGCCGTACGCAGCCTGCGCGACACCCTGCACGGTCAGGACTTCATCGAGGTCGAGACCCCGATGCTGCAACTGCTGCACGGCGGGGCGGCGGCCCGCCCATTCGTGACCCACAGCAATGCGCTCGACACGGATCTGTATCTGCGAATCGCGCCGGAACTGTTTCTCAAGCGTGCGGTGGTCGGCGGCGTGGACCGCGTCTTCGAGATCAACCGCAACTTCCGTAATGAGGGCATCGACTCTTCGCACTCGCCCGAGTTCGCGATGCTGGAGGCGTACCAGGCGTACGGCGACTACCACACGATGGCGGAGCTGACCCGAAATCTCGTGCAGCAGGCCGCACTGGCGGTCGCCGGCTCGACGGTGGTGACCCACGCCGACGGGCGTGAGTTCGATCTGGGCGGGCAGTGGCGGTCGGTGTCGCTGTTCGGTGTTCTTTCCGAAGCGCTCGGTGAGGAGGTCACCGTCCGCACCGAAAGGGCACGCCTCGTCGAGTACGCGGACAAGGTCGGTCTCTCGGTCGACCCGAAGTGGGGGCCGGGCAAGCTGGCCGAGGAGTTGTTCGAGGAACTGGTGGTGCCGTCCCTTCAGGCGCCGACGTTCGTGATGGACTACCCGGAGGAGACCAGCCCGCTGACCCGGGCCCACCGCAGCGAGCCGGGCCTGGCCGAGAAGTGGGACCTCTACGTGCTCGGATTCGAGCTGGGCACCGCGTACTCGGAGCTGGTCGACCCGGTCGTGCAGCGCGAGCGGCTGGTGGCCCAGGCGCAGCTCGCGGCGCGCGGAGACGACGAGGCCATGCGGCTGGACGAGGATTTTCTCCGAGCGATGGAGTATGGAATGCCGCCGTCCGGAGGCATGGGAATGGGAATCGACAGGCTGCTGATGGCACTGACGGGGCTCGGAATTCGGGAAACGATCCTGTTCCCGTTGGTCCGGCCCGAGTAGGCGCTCCGCAAGCCTTCTCCGGCTCGTTACCCGGTCCTATTGACGGAGCAAGCGCCGGACGGGTTATTGTGCTCGGGGTATTGCAGGAGCACAACCCTGCTCGAAAGGAATGTAGGACGTGGCCAAGCAGATCATTCACAAGCTGGTCGATGACCTGGACGGCGGGGACGCTGACGAGACCGTCAAGTTCGCGCTCGACGGGGTGCAGTACGAGATCGACCTCTCCGCATCCAACGCCGGTAAATTGCGTGACGTATTCGCGCCGTACATCGCGAACGGAACGAAGGTCGGTCGCGGGGGTGTGGTCGTGGGTGGCCGGGCCGCTCGGGGCCGGGGCGGGGCGACCGCCGACCGCGAGCAGAACCGGGCCATCCGCGAGTGGGCCAAGAAGGCCGGCAAGGACATCTCCGACCGGGGCCGGATCCCGCAGGAGATCGTGGACGAGTACCACGCGAAGGCGGGGCACTGACCCCACCCTCGTCACGGGCGACGCGACGCCGGACCGGAGTGCCACTCCGGGCCGGCGTCGCCGTTTCCGCGCCGGTGTCTTGTTTCCGCGTCCGCGTCCCCGACCGGTCGCGCGGTCCCGTTTCGGCCGCGCCGCGCCGGCTGGCCGGTGCGGCCCGAGCGGGCCGGCCGGTCCACGGCCGGGAAGAAATCTCCGCCGGGGACGGTTGTCCACAGGCGGTGGAGACTGCGTCCACAGGCTGTGGACGACCCGGCGGACGCGCCGGCGACGCACCGGGTCCACCTCGACCGGCCGTTCGGCCGCCGGTCGAATTTCGCTCTGCGCGTACAGGCAGGGGTCCCGGAACACCTCCTGAGCGTGGACGGTTGTCAGAAACGACGCCGGAACGGTCATTCGCGGGGGCACACGACCTCAGCGGAGGCGGTCCGCGGCGATAGAGTAAGGAGGCACGGACGCCCGTCCCGGACGTCCGCGCACCGGCCCCGCCGAGATCTGACCATCAAGGCGCACGGCACGTGAGGAGCACGAGGGCATGTTCGAGCGGTTCACCGACCGAGCGCGACGGGTTGTCGTCCTGGCCCAAGAAGAGGCCCGGATGCTCAACCACAACTACATCGGTACGGAACACATCCTGCTGGGCCTGATCCACGAGGGTGAGGGTGTCGCGGCAAAGGCCCTGGAGAGCCTCGGCATCTCCCTGGAGGGCGTGCGTCAGCAGGTCGAGGAGATCATCGGCCAGGGCCAGCAGGCGCCGAGCGGGCACATCCCGTTCACGCCGCGGGCCAAGAAGGTGCTGGAGCTGTCGCTGCGCGAGGCGCTGCAGCTCGGCCACAACTACATCGGCACCGAGCACATCCTGCTCGGCCTGATCCGCGAGGGCGAGGGCGTCGCCGCCCAGGTCCTGGTGAAGCTGGGCGCCGACCTGAACCGGGTGCGCCAGCAGGTCATCCAGCTGCTCTCCGGCTACCAGGGCAAGGAGCCGGCCGCGGCCGGCGCCGCGCCGGGCGAGGCCGCGCCGTCGACCAGCCTCGTGCTGGACCAGTTCGGCCGCAACCTGACCCAGGCCGCCCGCGAGGGCAAGCTCGACCCGGTCATCGGGCGCGAGAAGGAGATCGAGCGGGTCATGCAGGTGCTGTCCCGCCGCACCAAGAACAACCCGGTGCTGATCGGTGAGCCCGGCGTCGGCAAGACCGCCGTGGTGGAGGGCCTGTCCCAGAAGATCATCAAGGGCGAGGTGCCCGAGACGCTGAAGGACAAGCAGCTCTACACGCTCGACCTCGGTGCCCTGGTCGCCGGTTCCCGCTACCGCGGTGACTTCGAGGAGCGCCTGAAGAAGGTGCTCAAGGAGATCCGCACCCGGGGCGACATCATCCTGTTCATCGACGAGATCCACACCCTCGTCGGTGCGGGTGCGGCCGAGGGCGCGATCGACGCCGCCAGCATCCTCAAGCCGATGCTGGCCCGTGGTGAGCTGCAGACCATCGGCGCCACCACGCTCGACGAGTACCGCAAGCACCTGGAGAAGGACGCCGCTCTGGAGCGTCGTTTCCAGCCGATCCAGGTGGGTGAGCCGTCGCTGGCCCACACCATCGAGATCCTCAAGGGCCTGCGGGACCGCTACGAGGCGCACCACCGCGTCTCCATCACCGACGCCGCCCTGGTCGCCGCCGCGACGCTGGCCGACCGGTACATCTCCGACCGGTTCCTGCCGGACAAGGCGATCGACCTGATCGACGAGGCGGGCGCGCGGATGCGCATCCGCCGGATGACCGCGCCGCCGGACCTGCGCGACTTCGACGAGCGCATCGCCCAGGTGCGCCGCGACAAGGAGTCCGCGATCGACGCGCAGGACTTCGAGCGGGCCGCCCAGCTCCGCGACACCGAGAAGCAGCTGCTGGGGCAGAAGGCGCAGCGGGAGAAGGAGTGGAAGGCCGGTGACCTGGACGTCGTCAGCGAGGTCGACGACGAGCAGATCGCCGAGGTGCTCGGCAACTGGACCGGCATCCCGGTCTACAAGCTGACCGAGGAGGAGACCTCGCGCCTGCTGCGCATGGAGGACGAGCTGCACAAGCGCGTCATCGGCCAGGAGGACGCGGTCAAGGCGGTCTCGAAGGCGATCCGGCGTACCCGGGCCGGCCTGAAGGACCCGAAGCGCCCCTCCGGCTCGTTCATCTTCGCCGGCCCATCCGGCGTCGGTAAGACCGAGCTGTCCAAGGCGCTGGCCGAGTTCCTGTTCGGCAGCGAGGACGCCCTCATCCAGCTCGACATGTCGGAGTTCCACGACCGGTACACCGTGTCCCGGCTCGTCGGTGCCCCTCCCGGCTACGTCGGCTACGACGAGGGCGGGCAGCTCACCGAGAAGGTGCGTCGCCGGCCGTTCTCGGTGGTCCTCTTCGACGAGATCGAGAAGGCCCACCCGGACGTGTTCAACACGCTCCTCCAGATCCTGGAGGACGGGCGCCTCACCGACGGCCAGGGCCGGATCGTGGACTTCAAGAACACGGTCATCATCCTGACCACCAACCTCGGTACGCGTGACGTCGCCAAGGCGGTGTCGCTGGGCTTCCAGGCCTCTGAGGACTCCGAGTCGAACTACGACCGGATGAAGCAGAAGGTCAACGACGAGCTCAAGCAGCACTTCCGGCCCGAGTTCCTCAACCGGATCGACGACACCATCGTCTTCCACCAGCTCCGCGAGACCGAGATCCTCTCGATCGTCGACATCATGATCCAGCGCATCGAGACCCAGCTGCGCAACAAGGACATGGGTCTGGAGCTGACCGACAACGCGAAGAAGTACCTCGCGAAGAAGGGCTTCGACCCGGTGCTGGGTGCCCGGCCGCTGCGCCGCACGATCCAGCGCGACATCGAGGACAACCTGTCCGAGCGGATCCTGTTCAACGAGCTGACCCCGGGTCAGATCGTGGTGGTGGACTGCGAGGGCGACCCGGAGAACATCGACAAGTCCAAGCTCGTCTTCCGGGGTGCGGACCGGCCGGACGCCGTGCCGGACGCGGTCCCGGCGGACCTCGGCGGCACCGCCGCCACCGGCGCGGACGACGCCGCATAACGAGAGCACGAAGGGCGACGGCCCCGGTAGGCGAAAGCCACCGGGGCCGTCGCCTTTCCCATGCCCACCCACCCCACCCCACCCGCCCCGCCCCTACCCGGTTGATCAAGGAGTTTGTGTCTCCCGATGGGCTTCTCGGGGACACAAACTCCTTGATCACCGCTTGCGGTGAGGGGGCGGGGCGGGTGGGGTGGGGTGCGGTCAGGGGAGGGGGAGGGCGGGGCCGTCGCCGGCCAGGCGGAACGACTCCTCGCCAACCGGTTCCACCAGGCCGTCGGTGACCAGGCCGGCCAGGGCCCGGGCCCGCTGCACGTCGTCGTGCCAGACCTGGTCCAGCCGCTGGTGCGGCACCGGGCCGGTGGACTCCCGCAGCACCGCGAGCAGCAGTCCGCGTACCTGCCGGTCGGTGCCCGCGTAGCGCTGCGGCCGGCGGGTCGGTCCGGCCGGGGCGGCCTGCCCGGAGGCCCGCCAGGCGCAGCTCGACTCGACCGGGCAGACCGCGCAGCGCGGCGTACGGGCGGTGCAGACAACGGCGCCGAGTTCCATGAACGCGGCGCTGGCGAGCGCGGCGGCGGCCGGCTCGATCGGCAGCAGCTCCTCGGTGGCGACCAGGTCGGCCGGGCGGGTGGTGGGGCCGGCGTCGGGTTCTCCGGCGATCGCCCGGCACACCACCCGCCGGACGTTGGTGTCCACCACCGGGTGCCGCTGCCCGTACGCGAACGCGGCGACCGCGCGGGCCGTGTACGTGCCGACACCAGGTAGCGCCAGCAGCTGGTCGAGCCGGTCGGGCACCACGCCGCCGTGCCGTTCCACTATTGCCACCGCGCACTCGCGCAGGCGGATCGCCCGGCGGGGGTAGCCGAGCCGCCCCCACATCCGGATCGCCTCGGCCGGGGTGTCCTCGGCGAGCGCGCGCGGCTCGGGCCAGCGGGCCAGCCATGCCTGGAAGGCGGGTACCACCCGGACCACAGGGGTCTGCTGGAGCATGACCTCGCTGACCAGGATCGCCCAGGCGCCGATGCCGGGCTTGCGCCAGGGCAGGTCGCGGGCGTTGCGCTCGTACCACCGGCTGACCAGGGTGGCGAATGTGGGCTCGGACATCGCGCCGCCGATCATGTCACGACTGCCTTTCCCGCAGGTTGGGCGGGCGGGTGGCCGGTGTCGATCGATCATGGACGACGGGGCAGAATGTCCGAATGAACGAGCTCGCGATCACCGTCATCGGCCGGGACCGGCCGGGCATCGTGGCCGACGTCGCGGAGGTCCTCGCCCGGCTGGGCGCGAACCTCACCGACTCGACGATGACCCGGCTGCGTGGACACTTCGCGATGACCCTGATCTGCGTTGGCCCGGCCGCCGCCGACGTCGAGGCCGCGCTGGCCCCGCTCGCCGCCGACGGTCACCTGCTGGCCACCGTACGCGCTGTCACGCCGGACGGCGGCAGCGAGCCCACGGGCGAGCCGTACGTGCTGGCGGTGCACGGCGCAGACCGGATGGGCATCGTCGCGGCGATGACCCGGGTGCTCACCGACGCGGGCGGGAACGTCACCGACCTGAGCACCCGGCTGACCGGCTCGCTCTACGTGGTGGTCGCCGAGGTCGAGTTGCCGCCCGGCGTGTCGGACGAGGTGGCCGGCCGGCTCACCCGGGTCGCCGCGGATCTGGGCGTGGGGGTCAGCCTCCGCCCGGCGGACACGGATCTGCTGTGACGGGGCCGGAGTACGCGGGCCTGGGCGGCTGGACACCGGAGAAGCTCGGCGTCTCCGGTGCGGTACGCCCGGTGGTCACGGCCCCGGAGCCGGTGCTGAGCCAACCCGGCCCGGAGGTCGACCCGACGTCTGCCGAGGTGGTGCGCCTCGCCGCCGACCTGGTGGCCACGATGCGCGTCTCGCCCGGCTGTGTGGGCCTGGCGGCGCCGCAGGTGGGGGTGAGCGCGCAGGTGTTCGCGGTGGACGTGACGGGGCATCCGAAGGCGGTCACGGTGCACGGCACGTTCGTGCTCTGCAACGCCCGGGTGGTGGAGGCGTCCCGGTGGAAGGCCGGCCGGGAGGGCTGCATGTCGGTGCCGGACCTGACCGGCGATGTGAAGCGGGCCAGCCGCCTGGTGGTCGAGGGTGTGCTTCCGGGCAGCGGCGAGCCGGTCCGGCTGGTGACCGACGGCTTCGAGGCGCGTGCGCTCCAGCACGAGATCGACCACTGCGCGGGGCTGCTCTTCCTCGACCGGGTGGCGGGCGCGCACGCGATCTACCAGCGCAAGGTCTACCTCTGACGGTGATCGTCGCGCTCCACTGTGGACGGCTGTCCGGGTGCCGCGGCGGGTTCCCGGCGCGTCGGACCGGCGAGCCGTGCGCCGCGCGGCTACGGTAGGCGCATCATGCGTCTGACGGTCGGCCCCCTGCCCCCTGCCGTGTACTGGCGGCGTCGTGCCGTCGTGCTCGGAGCAGGGCTGCTCTTCCTGATTGTCCTGCTCTATTCCTGCACCGGTACGGACCGCAACACCGGTGCGCCGGGTACGGACCCGTCCCCGAGCGGTTCCGCCGGCGCTCAGCCCGACCCGTCCGGTTCGGTGCTGACCCCGCAGTCGGGCGGCCCGTCACCGACGGCCGGCGACACCGGCGGCGGCGCGAACACCGGCGGCGGCACCGGCGACGGTGGCGCGAGCAGCGGCGGCGGGAACACCGGCGGGGGCGTGAACAACGGGGGTGGCAACGGCAACGGCGGCGCCACCGGCCAGCCGGTCTCCGATGACGGCACCTGCACCGACTCCGAGTTGCTGGTGACGCCGGTGGCGGTGCCGCCCACCGCCCAGCGGGGCACTGTGGTCACGCTGCGCCTCAAGGTCAAGAACGTGTCGAACCGTACGTGCAGCCGGGACGTCGGCGCCGATCTCCAGGAGCTGTACCTGAAGTCGGGCGCGGAGAAGGTCTGGTCGTCGGACACCTGCGGCACCGGCAAGGGCTCGGATGTGCAGTCGTTCACGCCGGACTTCGAGCGCTCCTACGAGCTGGGCTGGAACGGCCGGCGGGACAACAGGTGCGCCAACGGGGTCGCGAGCGGTGAGTTCGCCGCGATCGGGGCGTACCAGCTGTTCGCCCGGGTCGGCACCAAGATCAGCGAGCCGGTGAAGCTGACCGTCACCGGCTGAGCGGTCGGTCAGACGTACCGTTCGAGGATGCTGGCCTCGGCGAGTCGGGACAGGCCCTCGCGGACGCCACGGGCGCGGGCGTCGCCCACACCCTCGACCGCCTGGAGGTCTTCCACTGTCGCGCCGAGCAGCCGCTGGAGGCTGCCGAAGTGCACCACCAGCCGGTCGACCACGGCGACCGGCAGCCGGGGCACCTTCGCCAGCAGGCGGAAACCGCGCGGGCTGACCGCCGCGTCGAGCGCGTCCGAGGCGGACGGGTAACCGATCGCCTTCGCCACCGCCACGAGGTCGATGAGTTCGGTGGCGCTGAGCAGGTCGAGCTCGACGAGCGCCTCGTCGAGCGTGCGCGACTTGCGGCCGGTCGGCAGGTAGTCGCGGATGACCAGGGTGCGGTCGGCGTCCACGCCGGCCATCAGCTCGTCGAGCTGGAGGGCCAGCAGGCGGCCGTCGGTGCCCAGCTCCACCACGTAGCCGGCGATCTCGTCGGCGATCCGGCGGACCATCTCCAGCCGCTGCACCACCGCCACCGCGTCGCGGACGGTGACCAGATCCTCGATCTCCAGGGCGGAGAGCGTGCCGGAGACCTCGTCCAGCCGCAGCTTGTAGCGCTCCAGCGTGGCGAGCGCCTGGTTGGCGCGGGACAGGATGGCTGCCGAGTCGTCCAGCACGTGCCGCTGGCCGTTCACGTAGAGGCTGATGATCCGCATCGACTGGCTGACCGAGATGACCGGGTAGCCGGTCTGCCGGGCCACCCGCTCGGCGGTGCGGTGCCGGGTGCCGGACTCCTCGGTGGGGATGGACGGGTCGGGCATCAGGTGCACGCCGGCCTGCACGATCCGGGTGCCGTCGCTGGAGAGCACCACCGCGCCGTCCATCTTGCACAACTCCCGGACCCGGGTGGCGGAGAACTCCACGTCCATCGGGAAGCCGCCGGTGCAGATCTGCTCGACCACCTTGTCGTAGCCGAGCACGATCAGCGCGCCGGTGCGGCCGCGCAGGATCCGCTCCAGGCCGTCGCGCAGGGCGGTCCCCGGCGCCATCAGGGCGAGATTGGCGCGCAGCGGATCGGCGCCGGCCCCGCCGCCGACGCTTCCGTTGACGCTCACGCTGATGGCACGAGCGGGGTTGCCGCTCACGGCGCCGGTACGGGCGTGCGGCGTCGCCGTTGCGGGCTTTGTGGCATCGCGGTCGATCGGCACGGGCACAGTCTACGGACTGCCATGCGGTGGGTGCTCTCGTGGTTACTGTGATGTGTCACGATGCCCGGCTCGGGCGGGTCGGTGCGGCCTGCGTGGCCTGCCCGGAAACGCCCGGCGGATCCCACCCGTGTCACTCCGCCGACGCGCGGGCGGCCGCCTGGAGGGCGGCTCGCACGTCGGTGACCTCGATCACCCGCATGTTCTCCGGCCCGGCGCCGCTGCTCTCCGGCCCGCAGCCGGGCGGCACGAGGGCCAGCCGGAAGCCGAGCCGGGCGGCCTCGGCCAGCCGGCGGGGGACCGCGCCGACGCGGCGGACCTCGCCGGTGAGGCCCACCTCGCCGATGGCCACCAGATGCGGGTTGAGCGCCAGGTTGAGCCCGCCGGACGCGACGGCGAGCGCCACGGCCAGGTCGGCCGCCGGCTCCACCACCCGGATGCCGCCGACGGTGGCGGCGAAGACCTCCCGGTCGTGCAGCGTGAGCCGCTCGGTGCGGCGCTGGAGAACCGCGAGGACCATGGCGAGCCGGGCGCTGTCGAGGCCGGAGACGGTGCGCCGGGGCGAGCCGGCGACAGTTGCCCCGATCAGCGCCTGCACCTCGGTCACCAGCGCCCGGCGCCCCTCCATCGCCACCGTCACGCAGGTGCCCGGCACCGGCTCGGAGTAGCGGGTCAGGAACAGCCCGGACGGGTCGGCCAGGCTGCTGATGCCGCCCTCGTGCATCTCGAAGCAGCCCACCTCGTCGGCCGCGCCGAAGCGGTTCTTCACGCCGCGCACCATGCGCAGCGAGGAGTGCTTGTCGCCCTCGAAGTGCAGCACCACGTCGACCAGGTGCTCCAGCACCCGGGGACCGGCCACCTGGCCGTCCTTGGTGACGTGCCCGACCAGCACGGTGGCGATGCCGCGCTCCTTGGCCACCGCGACCAGCGCGGCGGTGACCGCGCGGACCTGGGTGACGCCGCCCGGCACGCCCTCGGTGCCCGTGGTCGAGATGGTCTGCACCGAATCGAGCACCAGCAAGCCTGGCTTGACCGCGTCGAGGTGGCCCAGCACCGCCGACAGGTCGCTCTCGGCGGCCAGGTAGAGCTGGTCGTGCAGCGCGCCCATCCGCTCGGCGCGCAGCCGCACCTGACTGACCGACTCCTCGCCGCTGACCACCAGCGACGGGCTGCCGGCACCGGCCGCCCACTGCTGTGCCACGTCGAGCAGCAGCGTCGACTTGCCCACGCCGGGCTCACCGGCGAGCAGCACCACAGCGCCGGGAACCAGCCCGCCGCCGAGCACCCGGTCGAGCTCGCTGACGCCGGTGGGGCGGGCCCGGGCGGGCGCGGCGCTGATCGTGGCGATCGGCCGGGCCGGCTCGGCCGGCATCCGTGAGCTGACCACCCGGCCGGAGACCATGGGGCCGGTGACCGTGCACTCGACCACCGAGCCCCACTCGCCGCACTCGGGGCACCGGCCCACCCACTTCGGCGGCTGGTGGCCGCAGGCGTCGCACTCGTAGGCCGGGCGGGGGTCGCGGGTGGCGGCGCGACCGCGGCCGGCGCCGGCACGGGAGGGGGTCGATCGGGGCGAGGTCACCACCGGACGCTAACCGGCCCGTACGACGAAAGCCCACCCGAAACGGCGACACCGCCGGCGTGGCGCTGGCCACGGCGGCGGTGCCGACGGAAGGAGGGGGAGGTCAGTGGCCGCCCTCGGCGCCGCCGTCCTCACCGGCGTGCTCACGCGGGTTCACGATCTTCGACGGCGTGGCCTCCGCCGTCAGCGGGATGCCGATCGGGGCCGGGGTCTTGACGACCTTGCCGTCGCCGAAGTCGAAGGTCAGGTTGACCTGCTGGCCGACGAGCAGCTTCTCGTTCAGGCCGACGAGCTGGAGGAACCGCGGGTTGCCGGCGTTGAGCTGGGCGTAGCTGAGCGCCGGGATCTCGATCCGGGCCGGCTGACCGGCGGGCGCGGACTCGCTCTCGCTCGGCGACGGGCTGGCCGACGGCGACCCGGTCACCTCCAGCGACTGGCTCGGCGAGGCGCTCGGGTCGGACGCGGTCGGCGAGGTGGTCACCGGCTCGGTGGGCGAACCGGTCGGGGTGGCCGCGCCGCTCTCGCCCGCGCCGGAACCGGTGAGCACGATCTCCCGCGCGCTGTCGGTCGTGACCGTCACGGTCACCGGCTTCTCGCTGTCGTTGTAGATCACCACGTTGACCGGCGCGTTCGACCCGGCCTCGTAGCCCTTGGGGCCCGGGAACTGCACGTAGAGCCCGCGCACCTTGTAGAGGTTGTCGGAGGTCTGGACGTTGACGCCCTGTACCGACGGGATCTTGTTGGCGGTCTCGGAAATCTGCCCGGCGCCGCACCCGGACAGCAGCAGGCTCGCCGCCGCCGCCGTGCCGGCCAGCAGCAGGGCCGGCCCCCGGGAACCCCTGATCGAGCGCGTCACGTCGGTCCTCCTCGTCACGATCCCCGCCCGGTCGACCACCGGGCACGGGGTGGCCATACCCGCGCAGACCGCGCTCCAGGGTAGTTGGAGCTGATCGAGGCCCGCACGCGGACCCGGCAATACCACCTCGGAGGGACCTGCTCAGACCACCCGGCCGCTCGTCACCAGCAGCACCACATCGATGAGCGCCACCACCAGCACCGCCCGGAAGGCGGCCGCCGAGCGTCCGGGCGCGGAGCGTCCCGCGTACCAGCCGGCCGCCGGCACGGCGACGGCGGCGGCGACCGCCGACAGGCCGGTCCACGACGGCGGCCCGGGCGGGCCGAGGACCAGCGTGACAGTGGCCGCGAGCAGCAGCCCGGCGGCGGCCAGCCGGCTGCCCACCGGCCCGATCCGGTGCGGCAGCCCGCGCACCCCGGTCCGGGCGTCGTCGGCCAGGTCGGGCAGCACGTTGGCGAAGTGCGCGCCGGCGCCGAGCAGCGCGGCGGCGGCCACCAGCCAGACCGGGGGCGCCGGCGAGCCGGGCAGCGCGAGCACCACGAACGCGGGCAGCGCGCCGAACGAGACCGCGTAGGGCAGCACCGAAACCGGCGTCGACTTCAGCGGCCGGTTGTAGAGCAGCGCGGAGACCAGGCCCAGGGTGGCGCAGGCCGCCGCGGCCGGGCCGCCGGCCAGCGCCAGCAGGGGCACGGCGAGGGCGGCCACCGCGGTGGCGCGGGCCAGCGTCGGCCGGGCCACCGCGCCGGTGGTCACCGGTTTGTCGGTACGCCCCACCGCGGCGTCCCGGTCGGCGTCGATCAGGTCGTTGCTCCACCCGACCGCGAGCTGACTGGCCAGCACCGTCAGCCCCACCGCGACGACACCGGCCGCGGAGTGCCCGACACCGGCGGCGAGCAGCGCGGCGACCACGGTGACCGCCGCCGCCGGCTCCGGATGGCTCGCCCGGACGAGCCCTGACACCCGTGTCGACATACCGGAAGTCTGGTCGTTACCGGGCAGTCGTGCCACGCTCGACGCATGCCCGACGCGTCCCCGGTGTCCACTCCGTACCGGGTGCTGCCGCCGAACGACCCCCGGCAGTACGACGACCTGGCCGGCGAGTGGTGGCGGCCGGACGGAGCGTTCGCGATGCTGCACTGGCTGGCGCGGGCGCGCGCGGCACTCGTGCCTCCGTCGTCCACGCCGGACGATCCGCTCGTCGACCTGGGTTGCGGCGCCGGGCTGCTGGCGCCGCACCTGGCCGGGAAGGGCTACCACCACGTCGGGGTGGACCTGACCCGCTCCGCGCTCGACCAGGCCGCGAAGCACGGCGTGACCGTGATCCAGGGCGACGCGACGGCGGTGCCGCTGGCCGACGGCTGCGCCGCGGTGGTCTCCGCCGGGGAGGTGCTGGAGCACGTACCGGACTGGCGGCGGGCGGTCGCCGAGGCGTGCCGGCTGCTGCGACCCGGCGGCCTGCTGGTGCTGGACACGCTCAACGACACGCTGCTGGCCCGGCTGGTCGCGGTGGAGCTGGGCGAACGGCTGCCCACGGTGCCGCGTGGCATCCACGACCCGCGGCTGTTCGTCGACGCCCGCGCACTGGTCGCCGAGTGCGCCCGGCACGGCGTGTCGCTGACGGTGCGCGGGGTCCGCCCGGAGCTGGGCGGGACGCTCGCGTGGCTGCTGCGCCGCATGCGCGGCGGCGACCGTCCGGGCCGGACCGAACCGCGCATCGTGCCGACCCGGTCGACGGCGGTGCTGTACCAGGGCTGGGGGCGCCGGAGCGGGTAGCCGGGGCCGCCCGGGGTAAAGGACGCGAGAAGGGGGCGACATGACTGTGCACGCGCTGGAGGCGGCCCGCCGGTTGGCGCCGCGACTGGCCGCCCGCGCGGCCGGGCACGACCGGGACGGCTCGTTCCCCGTGGACGACTTCGCGGACCTGCGGGAAGCAGGGCTGTTCGGCCTGATGGTGCCCCCCGAGCTGGGCGGCGCGGGCGCGAGCTTCGCCGAGTACGCAGCTGTCGCCACCGAACTGGCCCGGGGCAACGGCGCGACCGCGCTGGTGTTCAACATGCACGCCTCGGTCACCGGGGCGCTGGGCGCGGTCACCGAGGAACTGGCCGAGGCGCTCGGCGTACCGGACGAGGCGCTGGCGGCGCGGGACCGGTTGCTGCGCGCGGCGGCCGCCGGCGCCTGGTACGCGGTCGCGATGAGCGAACGCGGCGCCGGCGCCCGGTTGTCCCAGCTCAGCACCGTCTACGAGCCGGTCGAGGGTGGCTGGCACATCAAGGGCAGCAAGACGTTCTGCTCCGGGGCCGGCCACCCGGACGGCTACCTGGTGGCCGCCCGCAGCGCCGCCGACCAGTCGGTGGTGTCGCAGTTCCTGGTCCCGGCCGGGGACGGGATCACCGTCGAGCCCACCTGGGACTCGCTCGGCATGCGGGCCACCTCCTCGCACGACGTGCACCTGGACGTGACGGTCCCGGCCGACCGGCTGCTCGGCGGCGTCGAAGGGCTGGCCCTGGTCGTCGCCCAGCTCATGCCGCACTGGCTGGTGGCGAGCTACGCGGCGGTCTACGTCGGCGTGGCCCGGGCCGCCGTCGACGCCGCGGCCGAGCACCTCAACGCGCGCAACCTGGCCGGCCTGCCCGCCGTGCGGGCCCGTCTGGGCCGGGCCGACGCGGCCACCGCCGCCGCCGAACTGGTGGTCGCCGAGGCGGCCCGGCGGGTCGACGAGGCGCCCGGCGACGCCGAGACGAACCGCTGGGTGTGGCGGGCCAAGCTGCTCGCCGGCACCACCGCGGCCGACGTCGCGGCCTCCATGCTGGAGGCGGCGGGCACCTCGGCGACGCGGCGTGGGCATCCGCTGGAGCGGCTCTACCGGGACGCCCGCTGCGGTTCGCTGCATCCGGCCACGTCCGACGTGTGCGCCGACTGGCTCGGCATCGCCGCGCTGGGCGGCGACCCGGACCGCGACAGCACGCTCCCTCGTTGGTGAGCGCGAGGAGTGAGCCGGTTTTGCGAGCCCCGCAGTCGCTGACGAAAAGCGGCACGGTGACCAGAGTCGGTGCGAGTGAAGGGCGAGGGTGGGGACGTGGGCATACCGGTGATCGCGGGTCTGGGTACGGCACAACCGCCGGCGGCGGCGCAGGACGAGCTGTGGACGGGCTTCTTCGCGGGGCACTTCCAGGGGAGCACCCGGGCACTGGCCGAGCGGATCTTCGCGAACTCCGGCGTGACCCGGCGGCAGGCGGCGGTCAACCCGCTGCTGGAGGACGTCTCGGAGTGGCCGACCGAGCGCCGGATGCGCCGCTACCAGGTGGAGGCGCTACCGCTGGGCAAGGAGGCGGTCGGCCGGGCGCTCACCGCCGCCGGCCTGGACGCCGCCGACATCGGGCTGTTCATCGTCTGCTCCTGCACCGGGTACGCCACCCCGGGGCTGGACATCCTGCTCGCCCGGGACCTCGGCATGTCTCCCGCCACCCAGCGCATGTTCGTCGGGCACATGGGCTGCTACGCGGCCCTGCCCGGGCTGGGCGCGGCGAGCGACTTCGTCACCGCCCGGGGGCGGCCGGCGCTGCTGCTCTGCGCGGAGCTGACCAGCCTGCACATCCAGCCGCCGGGCGCCCGGGTGGACACCCAGCAGATCGTCTCCCACGCGCTGTTCTCGGACGCCGCGGTCGCCGCCGTGGTCGTCCCGGGCGGCCGGGGGTACGCGCTGCGCGAGGTCACCTCGGTCACCGACACCTCCACTGCCGACCACATGACCTGGGACGTCACCGACACCGGCTTCCGGATGGGGCTGTCGCCGAAGGTGCCGCAGGTCCTCTCCCGGCATGTCCGGACGCTGATCGACGACCTGCTGGCGCGGCACGGGTGCGAACGTTCCGACGTGGACGGCTGGGCGGTGCACCCGGGCGGTCCGCGGATCCTCAACGTGGTGGAGCGTGAGCTGGCTCTGCCGCCGGACGGGCTCGACGCGTCCCGGGGCACGCTCGCCGAACACGGCAACTGCTCGTCCCCGACGGTGCTGCTGATCCTGGACCGGCTGTGGCGCGCGGAGCCGTCCCCGCGCTGGGTGGTGATGCTCGCGTTCGGGCCGGGCCTGACGCTCTACGCGGTGTTGCTGGAACGGGTGGGCTGACGGCTCGCCCCGCCCGGGCCGCGCCGATACGCTGCCGTCATGGCCTCCGACGAGCGGGACGGGCGGGTACCGCTGGCCGTGCTGACCGCCCTGGCGTTGGCCGCCGGCGCGGCCTGGTGGCGGGCGGCGGCACCGGAGCCCGGTCCGGCCACCGCGGCACCGGCCGCGAGTGCCGAGGCGTTCTTCCGCACTGTGATGGTCGACCCGCCGACCGGCGTCGTCTGGCCGTCCCGCCCGGGAAGCGATCTGCCGCCGGGGGTGCGCCGTGGGGCGGTCACCGAGCCGGAGCGGTCGGTGGTGATGCGGGTGGAGGCGGACGGCACCGCGCGTGTTCTCAGGATGTCGCACGTGGTGTGGCGGGAGACGTCAAGCCTGACGCCGGACGGCCCACCCGTCGTACGGCAGGTGAACCCCTCGCGCGGCGACGACTACCGGCTGACTGTGAGCTGCTCGGGGGACGGTGTGGTCGCCGTCCGGCTCTCCGGCGCCGGGGACGGTGAGTCGCGGCGGGTGCTCCGGTGCGGCGGGCGGCTGGAGCTGCCCGTGCTGGGCGCACCGGTGCTGGTGCGGTTCAGCGGTGTACGCGGCCGGGCCGAACTGGACGCCCGGCTCGAAGCGCTCTACTGAGCGCGGTCGGGCCGGTGGCTCAGCCGCCCAGCCGGGCGAGGTCGGCGCCGTAGGCCGACAACGGGCCCAGCTCCGGCACCACCCGCACCAGCGTGCCCTGCCGGTCCACGAGCAGCGCGGCGGCGGTGCCGGGGTGGGGCGACAGGTGCAGGTAGGAGCGCAGGCCGCCGGCCGGGTCGCCGAGCGGGCGTACCCCCGGGACGCTCGCGGGCCCGGCACTGCGGCCCTCGGTCACGGTGACCACGGTGACGCCGGGCGGGGCGGCGCGTGCCGCGGTGCCGACCTGCTCGGCGCAGGCGCAGGCGTCGACCAGGATGATCACGGCGGGCAGCAGGCTACGCAGCGGCACCGGCGTGTCGTCCGCGCCGACCAGGTCCAGTGCGGGCAGCGGGCCGACCGGCTGCGGCGCGGCGGTGGAGCGCGGGAGCACCGTCGGCGCACCGGACCGGGTGCCGGTACGCGGCCATGTGACGGCGGCCAGCCCGGCGAGCGTGACGAGCACCGACACGAGCAGGATCAGCACCGGCAGCCCGAGCCGGGCCGGAGTCGTACGCCGGCCGGAGCCCCGCCGCGCGCGGCGCAGCTCCCGGCGGACCTGCCGGGCCTCGTCGGCGAGCGCCGAGGCGTCGTCCGGGACGACCACCCGTCCCCACTCCGGGGGCAGGCCGGGGAGCCCGTCCGACGACCCCTGGCCGTCAGCGTCAGGCACGCCCATCGGACCCCCAGGAACGTCTCGGTGAGCGGACGTCACGTCCCTCACCAGCGTCCCGCAACGGCCGCCGTAACGCCACACCTGGGCGCGGATGGAGTTGCGGAGCTACCATGGAAGGAGCGCATAGCCCTAGATCCGGACGCTCCCGTCACCCTTACCGGGTTGTCACGTGTTCCTCACGGAGCGTGTCGAAAGCATCGGTTTGACCGCCTGTCAAGCTGAAGAAATACCTCTCACAGGGCCCCTGAGCTGCGCCAACGATCAGGACAGCGGTGAGACATCGGTGCCTGAGCGTGTTACCCTAGACACAGCGAAAGGGGTTTCGAACCTATGGTTTTCAGTGTCGGCGAGACCGTTGTTTACCCCCACCACGGGGCCGCACTCATCGAGGCAATCGAGACTCGGGTCATCAAGGGCGAGCCCAGGGAATACCTCGTCCTGAGGGTCGCGCAGGGTGACCTGACGGTCCGGGTGCCCGCCGAGAACGCCGAGATCGTGGGTGTGCGCGAAGTGGTTGGCGAAGAGGGCCTGGGCAAGGTCTTCGACGTGCTCCGTGCACCGCACACCGAGGAGCCGACCAACTGGTCGCGGCGTTACAAGGCGAATCTGGAGAAGCTGGCCTCCGGTAACCCGCTGAAGGTGGCCGAGGTCGTCCGCGACCTGTGGCGCCGGGAGCGGGAGCGGGGCCTGTCGGCGGGCGAGAAGCGGATGCTCGCCAAGGCTCGTGACATCCTCGTCGGCGAGGTCGCGCTGGCGGAGAAGAGCACCAAGGACGAGGCCGAGACGCTGCTCGACAAGGTGCTGACCGAGGCCTGATCCACGCCTCTGCCTCTACCCACCCCGCAGCGAACGAATCCGAGGACCGCGACGTGACCGCGCAGCTCAATCCGCGCGGTGACGTCGCGGTCCTCGTTCCTGCGGCAGGTGCCGGCGTACGCCTCGGACCCGGCGCCCCCAAGGCACTCCGGTTGCTCGCCGGTGAGCCGCTACTGGTGCACGCGGTCCGCCGGATCGCCGCCGCGCCCTCGGTGCACACGATCGTGGTGGCCGCACCGGCGACCGAGGTCGAGGCGGTACGCGCGATGCTCGACCCCGTGGCCCCGGTGACAGTCGTACCCGGTGGCGCCGAACGCCAGGCGTCGGTGGCGGCGGCCCTCGCAGCAGTTCCCGCCGGCCCGGACATCGTCCTGGTGCACGACGCGGCCCGCGCGCTCACCCCGCCCCACCTGGTCGAGTCGGTGGCCGCGGCGGTCCGCGACGGGCACGACGCGGTGATCCCGGTGCTTGCGGTGGTCGACACGATCAAGGAGGTCGACGCGGCCGAGCGGGTGCTCGGCACTGTCGACAGGTCAGCGCTGCGGGCGGTGCAGACGCCGCAGGGCTTCCGTCGGTCGGTGCTGATCGCGGCCCACAGTTCGGCTGGTGACGCGCTCACCGACGACGCCGGGCTGGTCGAGAAGCAGGGGGGCGCGGTGACCTGCGTACCCGGCTCCGAGCTGGCCCTGAAGATCACTCGCCCGTTCGACCTGGCCCTGGCCGAACACCTGCTTGCCACCGGCGCCTGACCGCCTCACAGGTCGGCGGTGGATCGAGCCCGGCGGAGGCGGTCTCGGACGACATACCGCTGGCCTTGCGTGAAAGCGCTACCTCTGCCTCGGCCGTGGTGCGGGATCGGCGTCGGTAGCGTCAGATGGCCCGCCGACCCCGGCGCCGTGAGTCCGAACACCTGATAACGCCCCTCGGTCCACCCGTGCTTCCGGCTGACCTCGATGATGTCGGCGAGGAGTGCGTCGCGTGGTTCACCCGCCGCTCGGAGCCGGTTCACCTCACCGACCGTCCAATCGACGTTGTCGAGCCGGAAGAGGATCTTGGGCACCTCTGGAAGGCGCGTTGCGGGTAACGACCTCGACGTAGTGGAACGCCTCGAACGACGCGCCTGTGAGGGCGACGCTCCACTCGTACAACTCGCAGGCTTTGCTTTCGTCGCCACCGGCGGCAGCCAGATAGGGGTGGAACCTGCCGGGCGAGATCCAGTGGTGCACCGTGCGAGCATGGGGGTGATGCGTCACGGAACGGATGCAAAGCGTGACGATCGCGAGGGATCGCCCGCCGCGCCGACGGCAACGAAAGAGCCCCAGGCGCTTGCACGAGGCAGAGGCGACACTGGGGCGTACAACAACCAAAGCTAACCACAGCCCAGGCCGCCGTCAAGGCGCGACGCGTACCCTCTGGTCATGATCGTTCCTCGGGTGGCCGTCGGCACCGACGTGCACGCGTTCGCTGCCGGACGACCCTGCTGGGTCGCCGGCCTGCACTGGCCCGACCAGGACGGCCTGGCCGGCCACTCCGACGCCGACGTGGCGGCACACGCCGCCTGCAACGCCCTGCTCTCCGCCGCCGGCCTCGGCGACCTGGGCGCGAACTTCGGGGTGGACCAGCCGGAGTGGGCGGGCGCGTCGGGGGTGGCGCTGCTGACCGAGAGCGCTCGCCGGGTACGGGCGGCGGGCTTCCACATCGGCAACGTGTCGGTGCAGGTGGTGGGCAACCGCCCCAAGATCGGGCCGCGCCGGGAGGAGGCGCAGCGGGTGCTCTCCGAGGCGGTCGGCGCCCCGGTGACCGTCTCCGCCGCCACCACCGACGGGCTGGGCTTCACCGGGCGCGGGGAGGGGCTGGCCGGAATCGCTGTGGCCCTGGTCTACGAGGCGCCGGCCGACTGACGCGGTGACCGGGGACGCCGGTCACCGCGTCACCCGATCAGTCGACGTCGGTGCAGACGTTGTGGGTCGTGCCGTGGAGCATCGTGATCGTCTTGTCGTAGGTGGGGGAGAACTCCACCCGGAACTGGCCGTCGACGATCCACAGCCCCTTCGGCAGCGTGCCGGCGTTCTCCCGGAAGCCGAGCAGCACCGGCCCGGTCACGTACCAGGTCATCGAGCCGTCGGTGCGGTAGACGACGAGGGCGGTGCCGCTCGCGTCCGCCGTCGAGGTGGCGCCGGTCTCCAGGTTCGTCACCCGGTTGATCAGAGCGCCGGTGAACAACTCCCGCTTCGGGGCGCCGTCCGGGTAGGTCTCGATCGTCAGCTTCCGCACCTCGTCCACGATCGGCTCGACCCGTACGGCGAACTCGCACCGCGCGCCGGCGGGCATCTCGAACGGCGCCTGGGGTGCCGGCTCCCAGGCACCCGGGGCGGGATGCCGCTCCGGCGCGGCGGATGCCGACCCTGGTAGGGCCGCGACCACCGCCACCACGACGCTCGCCACCGCGATACTCATCCTGAACCGCATGTTCCACTCCATCCCTCGCTGGTCCGGGCGGCGAGCATCGCCGTGCCCGCTCACCACCGGCTCACCGTGTCGAGCGGCAGGCGTCGCGCGGGCGGACCCGGTCGGCCGGGTCCCTCACCACGCGATCACCGTCGGGCGACAACCCCCGGCCGGTACCGGGTCGTCCTGTTCGGTATGGAGTTCCGCCTGCTCGGGCCGTTCGAGGCCCGCCACGACGGCCGGCCGGTCGACGTCGGCAGCCGGCGCCAGGAGCGTTGCCTGCTCGGGGTGCTGCTGCTCGACGTGGGCCGGGTGGTGCCGACCGATCGCCTCATCGACCTGCTCTGGAACGGCCGGCCGCCGGCCACGGCCCGGAGTGCGGTGCAGACGTACATCGGGCGGCTGCGGGGCTCGCTCAACCCGTACGGGGTTCTGATCAGCACCCGGGGTGAGGGCTACGCGGTGGAGGAGGACGGGCACCGGGTCGACGTCGACGAGTTCGCCGACCTGGTCCGGGCGGCCGGGCGGACCGCCGATCCCGCCGGGCGGGTGCGGTCGCTCGACCGGGCGCTCGCCCTCTGGCGCGGGCCGTTGCTCGCCGACGCGGCGGACGACGAGTTGCGGGACCGGCTGCACGGCACGGTCGAGGAACTTCGCCTTGTCGCCGTGGAACTGCGGGCCGAGGCGCAGCTCGCGCTGGGCCGGCACACGCGCGCGATAGCCGACCTGATGCCGCTGGCCGCCCAGCACCCGACGCGGGAACACCTCGTGGCGGTCCTGATGACCGCCCTGTACCGGGGCGACCGGCGGGCCGACGCGTTGCGCCTCTACCGCGCCACCCGGGACCTGCTCGCGGCCGACTTCGGCGTCGAGCCGGGGCCCCGCCTCCGGGAGGTGCAGCGCCGGGTGCTCGCGGGCGACGACCGGCTGGACCGGACCACCCGGCCGATGCACGAGATCCGGGTCGGCGACGAGAGCCTGCCGTGGAGCGTGGGCGGCCACCCGGCCCTGGACTTCTGCAACACCCTCGCCGGGTGGGGGCACGAGCCGCCGCTGCCCGGCGCCGAGTGGCTGCGCGGCTACCGCACCCTCGCCGTCTGGGCCGGTCACGTCGGGCTGGTGGACGAGGTCTCGACGAACCGCCTGCTGCACCTCGCGCGCCGCGACCCGGCAGCGGCGGAGGCGGTGCTCGACGAGGCCCGTACGCTCCGCGCCGCGCTCTACGCCAGCCTGGTCGACCCGGACGACGGCCCTGCCTTCGAGAACGTCGCGCGGGCCGCCGAGGCCGCCGCCCGTACGCTCGTCTTCCGGCGCGAGGCAGACGGACGCGGCAGGTGGTGGCCCGACCTGGCGGCCGGGCTCCGGCTGCCGGTGCACGCCGCCGCGTTCAGCGGCGCGCAGCTGCTCGCCGATCCGGCCCGGTTCACGGTGCGGGTCTGCCCGGACCGGCGGTGCGGATGGCTGTTCCTGGACGAGAGCGGGCTGCGCCGGTGGTGCAGCCTGGGCACGTGCGGCGGCCGGGCGGGCGCGTCCTGCCGGAGTGCCTGACGCCGGGCACCCTCGGCGCGCGGTGGGTCGGGGCGGATACGCTCGCCGGGATGCCGAGTGACGCCGCCCCCGACCAGTCCGCCGCCGACGGTTACCTGCAACGCGCCCACCTGCTCGCCGAGCTGGGGCGCTACGACGAGGGGATCGGCGAGCTGACCGCGCTGCTCGCGGCCGAGCCCGGGCACCTGCCCGCGCTGACCATGCTGACCCGGATGCACCTGGCCGCAGGCCGGCCGGCCGAGGCGCTCGCCGCCGTCGAGACGCTCGTGCCCGCCGTCGAGACGCCCACCGTGGACGGCACCGCTGAGACACCCGGCACGTCGCCCGCCGCCCCGCCCGAGGCGGTCGTGCCGGCGCTCGTGGCGCGCGGGTTCGCGCTGCTCGACCTGGAACGCTGGAAGCCCGCCGCGGCCACCGCCGACGAGATCCTGGCGCGTGCGCCGGGCGACGCGTACGCGCAGCGCAGTGCCGCCGCCCTCCTCTCCGCGTCGCGCAACGGGCAGGCGGCGCTGGACGCGGCCTGGCGCGGGGTGGAGCTGGCCCAGGACGAGCCGGAGGCACACCTGGTGCTGGGCCTGGTCGCGGTGCGGCTGCAACTGTTCGACCTGGCCGAGCGGGCCTACCGGGAGGCGCTGCGGCTGGACCCGGAGCTGGGCGAGGCGGGGCAGGATGTGGGCGTGGCCCGGCTGGAACGACGCCGCTACGCCGAGACGCTGGAGCACCTGACCGCGCTGGCCGACCTGCCGGTGGCCCGGCCCGACCCGGCCCGGACGGTGGACGCCGGCATCCGGCGCCTCATGCTGTCGGTGGCCGGATTGTCCCTGGTCGCGAGCGTGCTGGTCGCCGCCCTGGCCCCGGCCTCGCCGGGCGCGTCCCGGCTGCTCGCGGTGCTGTCGGTGGCCGGGGTGGCGGTGCTGCTGCGGCGCCCGGCCACCTGGCAGCCCGGCCTGCGGGAGGCGATGTCGCGCGGCCTGGCCGTGCCGGTCTACGCGGCCGCCGCCGCGGTGCTGCTGCTGCTCGTGTACGCGCTGGTCGGCGGCCCGTGGCCGCTCGCCGGGGCGATCACCGCGTCGGTGGTGGCCGGACTCACCGCGTTCACTCGCCGGTGAGAGGGTAGGAGCACCGGAAACACCGGCTGAAGGAAGCGGGAACCAGTGCTCACCGTCAACGCCTACGCGGCGACGTCCGCGACCGAACCGCTCGCCCCGACCACCATCGAGCGGCGCGATCTCGGACCGGACGACGTCCTCATCGACATCAAGTTCTCCGGCATCTGCCACTCCGACATCCACACCGCGCGCAGCGAGTGGGGGCCGACCCGCTACCCGATCGTGGTGGGTCACGAGATCGCGGGCGTGGTGCGGGAGGTCGGTTCCGCTGTCACGAAGTTCGCCGTCGGCGACCGGGTGGGCGTCGGCTGCCTCGTCGACTCCTGCCGGGAGTGCGACAACTGCCGCAAGGGCCTGGAGCAGTACTGTCTGAAGGGCAGCACCGGCACGTACGGCGGGGTGGGCCGGGACGGCAAGCCGACCCAGGGCGGCTACTCGCAGGCCATCGTGGTCACCGAGGACTTCGTGCTGCGCATCCCGGACGGCATCGAGCTGGACGCCGCCGCGCCGCTGCTCTGCGCCGGCATCACCACGTACTCGCCGTTGCGGCACTGGAACGCCGGGCCGGGTCGCCGGGTGGCGGTGATCGGCTTGGGCGGCCTCGGCCACATGGCGGTGAAGCTGGCGCACGCCATGGGCGCCGAGGTGACTGTGCTGTCGCAGTCGCTGAAGAAGCAGGAGGACGGGCTGCGGCTCGGCGCCGACCACTACTACGCCACGGCGGACGAGGACACGTTCACCGAGCTGGCAGGCTCGTTCGACCTGATCATCAACACGGTGAGCGCGACCCTCGACATGGACGCGTACCTGCGGCTGCTGGCTGTGGACGGGACGCTGGTCAACGTGGGCGCGCCCGAGGATCCGCTGTCGGTGCACGCGTTCTCGCTGATCCCGGCCCGCCGGTCGTTCGCCGGATCGAACATCGGCGGCATCGCGGAGACCCAGGAGATGCTCGACTTCTGCGCCGAGCACGGGCTGGGCGCCGAGATCGAGGTCATCCCGGCGGAGAAGATCAACGAGGCGTACGAGCGGGTGCTCGCCTCCGACGTGCGCTACCGCTTCGTCATCGACGCGTCCACGTTCTGACGACCGCGTGCGAAGGGGCCGCGTCCGTGCCGGGCGCGGCCCCTTCTCGCGTACGTCAGGACTTGCGCGCCCAGGTCCAGGCGTAGCCGTCGTCCTCGCAGTCGGCGGCCGCGTCGCAGAGGTCCAGCGGCCGGAACGTGTCCACCATGACGGCCAGCTCGTCGAAGAACTCCGCCCCGATCGACCGCTCGGCCGCGCCCGGCTGGGGGCCGTGGGTGAAGCCGGACGGGTGCAGCGAGATCGAGCCCTGCTCGATGCCGGAGCCGCGCCGGGCCTCGTAGTTGCCGCCGGTGTAGAACAGCATCTCGTCGGAGTCGACGTTGTGGTGGTTGTACGGCACCGGGATGGCGGCCGGGTGGTAGTCCACCTTGCGCGGCACGAACGAGCAGATCACGAAGTTCGGGCCCTGGAACGTCTGGTGGACCGGCGGCGGCTGGTGGATCCGCCCGGTGATCGGCTCGAAGTCGTGGATGGAGAACGCCCACGGGTACATGTGCCCGTCCCAGCCGACCACGTCGAACGGGTGGTTCGCATAGACATGACGCGTCCAGGCTGTGCCGCTGCCACCCGGTCCTGCGGCCCGAGACCGGTGCTTGACCAGCACCTCCACCTCCTCGCCGTCGACGAGCAGCGGGGTGTCCGGTCCTCGGACGTCGCGCTCGCAGTAGGGCGCGTGCTCCAGGAATTGCCCGCGTACGGAGAGGTAGCGCTTGGGCGGCCCGATGTGGCCGGCGGCCTCGACGGCGAGCAGCCGGGTCGGCTCGTCGCCGGTGGGCACCAGGCGGTGGATGGTCGAGGTGGGGATGACGACGTAGTCACCGGCGACCGCGTCCAGCACGCCGAACGGCGACTCGACCCGCATCGACCCGGCCTCCAGGTAGAGGCAGTGGTCGCCGGTGGCGTCGCGGAACAGCGGCGACGGGCGGTCGGCGAGCACGTACGCGATGCGTACGTCGTCGTTGGCGAGCAGGTACTGCCGGCCGAGCACCGGGTCCGCGCCGGTGCCGTCGAGCTTGTGTGTGCGCAGGTGGCGCGGCTTGAGCGGCAGGTTCGGCACGCGGGTGACTGTGGGCGGGGCGTACTCCTCGGCGGCGAGGATCGCGGTCGGGGCGTGCCGGTGGTAGAGCAGCGACGAGTCGGAGGAGAAGCCCTCCTGGCCGACCAGTTCCTCCGCGTAGAGCGTGCCGTCGGGCTGGCGGAACTGGGTGTGGCGCTTGCGCGGCACGTCGCCGACGCTGCGGTAGTACGGCATTTCGCCTCCCGATATGTCCCGTTCTCCGGCCGGTGGCGTCCGATAATCGGACGCTGTTGTCCGTTCCTCGTAGCGTCCCGTACATTCTTGTCTCGTGTCAACGCAGGTGCCCCGCCTCCTCTCCGGTCTGGTGGACGACGCCGCGGTCTTCCCGCCCGGCAACGCCCCGCTGCCCGACGCGGTGACCGCGCACCGCACCCACCGCACCGCCTGGTACGCGGACATGGTCGGTCCGCTGCTGCTGCCCGCCTCGGAGATCCAGCGCGGGTCGCTGCGCGGCCTGGTGGACCCCGCCGAGGGGCTGGTGATCGGGCTGGTCGGCGACACCGGCCTGGACCAGCTCCCGCAGGCGCTGGACGCGCTCGCGCCCGACGGGGTGGCCGCCCGGCAGATCGAGGCGCCGGTGGCCAAGCGCGGCGAGGACCCGCAACCGGGGTTGTCCGCGCTGATGACGCTCGCCGGCCGGCTCGACACCACCGCCGTGTACGCGGAGATCCCGCTCACCTTCGGGCTGATGGGCGCGCTCGACACGCTCGCCGAGGCGCGTGCCGGTGGGCTGCCGGTGGCCGCCAAGTTCCGCACCGGCGGGCTCGCCGCCGAGCTGTTCCCGACCCCGGTCGAGCTGGCCGCGGTGATCTGCGCCTGCCGGGACCGGAAGCTGCCGTTCAAGCTCACCGCCGGGCTGCACCACGCGATCCGGCACCGCGACCCGGAGACCGGCTTCAACCACCACGGTTTCGTGAACGTGCTGGGCGCGACGCTCGCCGCCGTCGGTGGCGCCGAGGTGGACGCCGTGGCCGAGCTGCTCGCCGCCACCGACCCGGTACGCGTGGTCGAGCCGGCCCGGGCGCACCGCGACGCCGAGCGCCCGCTCTGGGTCGGGTACGGCTCGTGCAGCATCTCCGACCCACTTACCGATCTGATCCGGCTGGGGCTGGTGAACGGAGGCTTTGAGGCATGAGCGAACGCACCGAGCGGAGCGAGGGCCGTGATGGCATGCCCGGCAAGCACGGCATGAGCGAACGCACCGAGCGGAGCGAGGGCCGTGAGGGCATGCCCGGCAAGCACGGCATGAGCGAACGCACCGAGCGGAGCGAGGGCCGTGAGGGCATGCCCGGCAAGCACGGCAAGCACGGCATGAGCTGGGTTCCGGGTGTGGCGGGGTCGCCGTACGGGGTGACGAACCTGCCGTACGGCGTGTTCCGGCACGGCGAGGGCGAGCCGCGCGTCGGCGTCCGCATCGGTGACTTCGCGCTGGACCTGGCCGGCGCGGAGGCCGCCGGTCTGGTGCTGGCCGGCGGCGCGCTGGGCCGGCCGACGCTCAACGCCTTCATGGCGCTCGGCCGCCCGCAGTGGACGGCGGTCCGGCAGCGGGTCGTCGAGCTGCTCACCGAGCCGGAGCGCCGGGCGGCCGTCGAGCCGTTGCTGGTGCCGCTGCGTGAGGTCGAGATGGCGCTGCCGTTCGAGGTGGCCGACTACGTCGACTTCTACTCCTCCGAGCACCACGCCTCGAACGTCGGGCAGATCTTCCGGCCCGGCCAGCCGCCGCTGCTGCCGAACTGGAAGCACGTGCCGATCGGCTACCACGGCCGGGCGGGCACGGTGGTGGTCTCCGGCACGCCGGTGATCCGCCCGACCGGGCAGCGGGCCAGCGCGCAGGGCCCGACCACCGGTGCCTCGGTCCGGCTGGACATCGAGGCCGAGGTGGGCTTCGTGGTGGGCGTGCCGAGCCGCCTCGGCGAGCGGGTGCCGGTGGCCGACTTCGACGACCACGTCTTCGGCGTGGTGCTCGTCAACGACTGGTCGGCCCGGGACATCCAGGCGTGGGAGTACCAGCCGCTCGGGCCGTTCCTCGGCAAGTCGTTCGCCACCTCCGTCTCGGCCTGGGTGACGCCGCTGGAGGCGCTGGCCGACGCGTTCGTGCCCGCGCCCGACCAGGACCCGCCGGTGCAGGACTACCTGCGCGACACCCCGCGCCTCGGGCTGGACCTGACGCTGTCGGTGCAGTGGAACGGCGAGCGGGTAGCCGAGCCGCCGTTCGCCGGCATGTACTGGACCCCGGCGCAGCAGCTCGCGCACCTCACCGTCAACGGCGCGTCGCTGCGTACCGGCGACCTCTACGCCTCCGGCACCGTCTCCGGCCCGGAGCGCGGTCAGGTCGGGTCGTTCCTGGAGCTGACCTGGGGCGGGTCCGAGCCGGTCAAGTTCGCCGACGGCAGCGAGCGGACGTTCCTGGAGGACGGCGACACGGTGACGATCACCGCCACCGCGCCCGGCCCGGACGGCACCACAGTCGCGTTGGGCGAGGTCACCGGGACGATCCTCCCGGCCCGCTGACATCCGGCCTGCCACGGCCCCGGTCGCACCAGATGTGCGACCGGGGCCGTTTCCTTCGCCGTTGATCGGTCCGGATCACGTACGCCCGGCCGGTGGCTCCCGGTCGAGCCGGGAGCCGCCCGCGGTGCCGGGCCGGGGCGTACCCGGGAAGCCGAACAGGAAGGACCGAGCATGACCGAGTTGACCGGTGCCGTCTGGCGCACCAGCAGCCGCTCGAACGATCAGGGCCTCTGCGTCGAGGTGGCGACGAACGTGGTCGCCGCGCACGGCGTGGTGGGCGTACGCGACTCGAAGGACCCGGACGGCCCGGCGCTGGCGGTGAGCCCACCGGGCTGGGCCGCGTTCGTCACCGCGCTGCGGGGCGGCTCGTTGCGCGGCTGACCGTCCGTGCCACACCCCGGTGCCCCGGATCGGGGCACCGGCGGTGGAAATGTCACAGCGAGGCTCCCCGTTTCCCGTCACGCCCCGTACCGTGTACGACACGGGAGGTGCCATGTCGACGGTGACGGTATCCGCATTCATCGAAGCGCAGCACGCCGACCTGTGGCGGCTGCTCACCGACCTCCCGGCCCGTGCCGACTGGCTCTCGGCGGTGGACGCGGTCGAGGTCCTCGGCGCCGGCGGGTTCGGACCGGGCACTGTGTGGCGGGAGACCCGCGTCCGGCCGGACGGCGGCACCGAGCCGGAGGAGTTCGAGGTGATCGAGTCGGTCGCCCCGAGCCGTCTGGTGCTCGGCTCGCGCGGTGCCGGCGCCGACTACCGGATCACCTGGACGCTGCGCACCGTCGAGCGGCGGCGGCGCGGCTGCACCGAGGTCACCGTCGAGCAGGAGGCGGTGCCGACCCGGGCGTACGGGCGGGTGCTGGCCCTGATCCTCGGCGGCCTGGCCGCCCGCGCGGTCGAGGGCGCGCTCCGGCGTGACCTGGCCGACCTGGCGCTCGCGGCCGGTTCCGCCCGATCCACCGAGGCCGCCTGAGCCGACCCGGCCGCTCCCCGTACCCGGCCCGCACGCGGCCGGTAGGGTGCCGGGGCGGAGGTGACGGATGGCGAAGGCCGCTAAGCGGCGGGCCGTGGTGGCGCTGGTGGCGGTGCTCGCCGTCGCGGCGTCGGTCGCCGTGGTCGTCCGGGTGCTGGCACCCGCCGAGGTCGACACGCCGGCCCGCAAGCCCTACCCGGAGGCGCCCGCGCCGACCGCCGGGGTCCTCGCCCGGCTGCCGGTGGCGCCGCTGGTCGTGGACGGCCGCCTCCGCGTCTACGCGGGCACCCGTCAGGTGTACGCGGACCAGTCGGTCACCGGACGGCACCGGGTCACCCCGTTCTGGTCCTTCCGCCGCTGGCCGGCGAAGCTGGCCGGAGTGCTCGCCGAGCAGACCACGGTCGTCAGTCGCTGGTCCGACGGGAGGCTGGTGGCGCTGGACGCGCGTACCGGCCGGGTGGCCTGGCGGGCCGACGGCCCGCGGCCGGGGTCGGTGCCGGAGCCGCGACGCACCTTCGCCGCCACGGTCTGGGATCCGGCGGGTCTGCACGTGGCGCGCACCGCGGACGGGCGGACCGTGCTGGTGGCGGCCGGCCCGGGCGGGGTCGGCGGGTACGACCTGGCCGACGGCCGCCGGCTCTGGCACGTCGACGTGGGCCGGGGCTGCCGGTCCGACGTGGGTACGACAGCGAGCGGTGAGCTGGTCGGCGTGGACCGTTGCGACGGCCCGGCCGCCGTCGAGTTGCGGGACGCGGCGACCGGTGTGGTGCGGACCCGCTGGCGTCCGCCGGAAGCGCCGGAACAACTCGCCGTGACGCCGGTGGGCTGCCGCGACGGGCACTCGGGTTGTCGCGGGTTGCGTACCGCCGGGCCGGACGGCGCGGGCAGCCGGGGCTGGCTGGTCACCGACCCGGGCGAACCGGCCGCCGCGCCCGGCCTGGACCACCCGGACACGGTGCTGGACGGCGAGCGGGCGGTGGACACGGCCGGCGGCGTGGTGGTCGGGCGTTCGGCGCGTACCGGCGAGGAGCTGTGGCGCCGGGCGGACATCCATCCGGCCCGGGTGCTCGCGACCGAGCCGGGACGGGTGCACCTGCTGACCGACCGGCGGGAACTGGTCACCGTCGACCCGCTCACCGGCACGACCCGGTCGAGCTTCGTGCTGGACCTGGGACGGGACGGGATCGGCTGGCGGCCGGGGCGGGCGTACGCGGTGGACGGCTACGTCGCGGTGGAGCGGCTGCGGGAGAGCGCCACCGCGGAGGACGACGACCAGGGGTACTTCCTGATGGCCGAGCCGGTGCTGTTCGCGGTGACCTGACGCGGCGAGTCGAGCGTTACAAAACGGACAAAAGCCCCTAGGGTTCTCTTGTCTGATCGGTCTTCGGACGAAGACGCCCGGGCCGGTCCGTAGGGGGTTGACGGACCGGCCCGGGCGCGCCCGGTCAGGCCAGCGCGGCCTCGGCGGCGGCCAGGAACGCGTCGTTCTCGGCCGGGGTGCCGATGGTGACCCGTACGCCGTCACCGGGGAACGGGCGGACGATCACGCCGCGCGCCTCGCACGCCCGGCCGAACTCCACCGCCCGCTCGCCCAGCGGCAGCCAGACGAAGTTGGCCTGGCTGTCCGGCACGTCCGGCACGAACTTGCGCAGCGCCTCGGTGACCCGGTCCCGCTCGGCCACGACCAGCGCGCAGCGCCGTTCCACCTCGTCGGCCTGTGCGAGCGCGGCGAGCGCGCCGGCCTGGGCGGCCATGCTGGTGGAGAACGGGGTGACCACCTTGCGCACGGCGGCGGCCACCTCGGGCGCCGCGACCAGCCAGCCGATCCGCAGGCCGGCCAGGCCCCACGCCTTGGACAGCGTGCGCAGCACCGCCACGTTCGGCCGGTCCAGGTAGGTCAGGCCGTCCGGCACCTCCGGGTCGGTGACGAACTCCCGGTACGCCTCGTCGATCACCACGAGCACGTCGTCCGGCACCGCGTCGAGGAAGCGGTCCAGCTCGGCGCGGCGCACCGCCGTACCGGTGGGGTTGTTCGGGTTGCAGACCAGCACCATCCGGGTCCGGTCGGTCACCGCCGCCGCCATCGCGGCCAGGTCGTGCCCGTGGCCGGCGTCGTTCGGCACCCGCACGCTTGTCGCGCCGCTGGTCGCCGCGATGATCGGGTACGCCTCGAAGGAGCGCCACGAGTAGAGCAGCTCGTCACCGGGCAGGCAGGTGGCGCGCACCAGGTGCTCGGCCAGCGCCACCGAACCGCAGCCGGTGGCGATCCGGTCCGCGTCCACGCCGTACCGCTCGGCGAGCGCCTGGCGCAGCGCCACCACGCCCATGTCCGGGTAGCGGTGCGAACCGGCCACCGCCTCGGCCACCGCCTCCACCACGCCCGGAAGCGGGCCGTACGGCACCTCGTTGCTGGCCAGCTTGATCGCCTCGGCCAGGCCCAGCTCGCGGGCCAGGTCGGCCGGGCTGCGGCCGGGCACGTAGTTGGGCAGCGCGTCCAGGTCGGCGCGGGTCAGCCGCAGCGCGGGCTGCTGGCGTCCGGTGTCGGTCATGGGGTGTCTCCCGGGGTGTCGGCGCTCTCGGGCGGGGTGGTACGGGGGTCACGCTTGCGGGGGAGCTGGACCACCACCGTCTGCGCCCGCTTGTCGTGCAGGGCCTGGCGCAGCGGATGGTCGAACAGTGGCGAGATCGCGTCGATGAGCTGGAGCAGCAGGCCCAGCCCGCAGCAGTACCAGAGCAGCGTCGGCAGGCCGAGCGTGCTCCAGCGCCGGGTGGCCCGGCCGAAGCCGAGCGGCTGGTCCGCCTCGACCGGCAGCGCGCGAATGCCCATCAGCCGCTTGCCGAAGGTCTGACCGCGCGCCGCCATCGACGGCACCTCGTACGCGTACCAGAGCGCGGTGGCGATCACCAGGATGGCGATCTGGAGACCGCCGGCCTGGTCGTCGATCTGGGGCAGCCCGTCGGTGGACGTGTCGCCGTTCAGCGCCCGGCGCACCGACTCGCGCAGGTACGGGGAGACGGCCTCGATGTAGCGCCAGACGAACCAGCCGTTCACCACGGCGTTGAGCAGGAACACGATGCCCAGGTCGATCAGGCGCGCGACCAGCCGGGCGCCGTAGGAGGCGAGCGGCAGCCCGTGCGGGCGCGGGATCGGCTGCGCGCCGGGCCAGTGCGGGTACGGCCAGCCCGGCGGCGGCCCCTGCGTGCCCGGTCCGGCCTGTCCCGGCTGCCCGGGCTGGCCCGGCCACGGGTTCACCTGGCCGGGCTGGCCCGGCTGACCCGGCCAGGGACCGGCCTGACCCGGCTGGCCGGGCCACGGGCTCGGTCCGCCCGGCGTGCCGGACGTCGGGGTCGCCTCGGGCCGGTCGCCGGGCCCGGAGGCCGGGCGCTCGGCGGCGGGCGTCGCGGCGGCCGGCGCGGGCTCGGGTTCCGCGGGCGGCGGACCCTCGGGCGGGGTGACGTCGACCGGAATCGGCGCGCCGATCCAGCCCTCGCCGTCCCACCACCTGCGGGTCTCCGTGTCGGCGGGGTCGACGTACCAGCCAGGTTCCAAACTCACGATGCCGTCCTTGTTCGCGACTGCGGGGCTCGCAGACCCGGCTCACTCCTCGCGCTCACTGGCCAACCTTAACGACGACCGTTCCGGCAAACTTGTCGTGTAGGCACTGCTGCCAGGGCTTGTCCCAGAGTTGCCACAAACCGTCGAGGTAGCTGAGGAACGGCACGAACATCCCACCGGCGAACTCGACGAGCCAGCGCTTGCCGAGCATGCCCCGGGTCAGTGGGGCGTCCGGCTGCATCGGCACGATCCGCAGCTTCATCACCTTCTTGCCGAGCGTCTGCCCGGTCCGGCGGGCGTACTCGACGTGGTAGACCCAGTAGAAGGCGAGCATCAGAAGCAGGATTCCGAACTCGGCGGCGAGCAGCGGCAGCAACACGTCCGTCCAGATGTCGGCCGGGTCCGGGCCGTTCGGGCCGGCCTGCTCGATCTGGTCGACCATCCAGAAGATGAGCAGGAGGAAGACCGGCATGAACAACACCAGCGTCACCGCCATGGCGACGGCGACGTCGATCAGGTAGGCCAGCAGCCGGTCGCCGAAGCCCGCCAGCGGCTGCCCGTTCGGCGCCACCGGAGGCGGGGCGGGCGCCGGGGCGTACCCGGGGGGCGGGTAGCCGGGCGGGCCGGCGTACCCCGGAGGAACGTGTTGTGCGGGCACCGCCGGTCCGCCGGGCGGCGCGAAGCCGCCGCCCGCGAATGGATGTCCGGCGGGCGGCGGCGTCGGGTTCGGAGGAGGCTGGGTCACGCGGACAGTGTTACAGGTTCCCGCGCTTCTCCTGCTCGCGCTCGATGGCCTCGAACAGGGCCTTGAAGTTGCCCTTGCCGAAACCGAGCGAGCCGTGCCGCTCGATCAGCTCGAAGAAGACGGTGGGGCGGTCCTGCACCGGCTTGGTGAAGATCTGGAGCAGGTAGCCGTCCTCGTCCCGGTCGACCAGGATCTTGCGGGACTGCAGCTCCTCGATCGGCACCCGGACGTTGCCGATACGGGCGCGCAGCTCCGGGTCCTCGTAGTACGAATCCGGCGTGTCCAGGAACTCGACACCCGCCGCGCGCATGGCGTCCACGCTGGCCAGGATGTCGTTGGTGGCCACCGCGATGTGCTGGGCGCCGGGGCCCTGGTAGAACTCCAGGTACTCGTCGATCTGCGACTTCTTGCGGGCCACGGCCGGCTCGTTGAGCGGGAACTTCACCTTGCGGGTGCCGTTGGCGACCACCTTGCTCATCAGCGCCGAGTAGTCGGTGGCGATGTCGTCGCCGATGAACTCCGCCATGTTCGAGAAGCCCATGACGCGCTTGTAGAACTCGACCCACTCGTCCATCCGGCCCAGCTCCACGTTGCCGACCACGTGGTCGACCGCCTGGAAGAACCGCTTCGGCTGGAGCCCGGCGTCGATCATCGGCTGCCGGTCCACGATCGGGCCGCGAGCGACGAAGCCGGGCAGGAACGGGCCGGTGTAGCGGGACCTGTCGACCAGGCTGTGCCGGGTGTCGCCGTACGCGGCGATGGAGGCCATCCGCACGGTGCCGTGCTCGTCGCTGACGTCGTGCGGCTCGACCACGCCGGTCGCGCCCTGCGCCAACGCGTGCGCGTACGCGGCGTCCACGTCCGGCACCTCCAGCGCGATGTCGCAGACGCCGTCGCTGTGCTTCGCCACGTGGTCGGCGCCGTCGGCGTCCGGGCGTACCGCGCCGGTCAGCACGAAGCGGGCCGAACCGCTGGTCAGCACGTACTGCGCGTGGTCCCGGTAGCCCTGCTCCGGACCCCGGTACGCGACGCAGGTCATGCCGAACGCGGTGGAGTAGTAGTGCGCCGCCTGCTTGGCGTTGCCCACCAGGAAGTGGACGTGGTCCATGCCCTTGACCGGGAACGGGTCGCGGGTGATGTCGTGGTCGACCGCGCCGACGAGAGCGTCGACGTCGACCTCCTCGGTCGACTGGGGTCGGTCGATCGCCTGGGTCATGGTGGCCTCCCTCGCGTACCGGCCGGCCTCGGGGGCCGCCGTGGATGTGCTCTTCCGGCGAGGATCTACGGGTCACGGTGAGTTGGGCAACAGTTAGCATTATTCCTGGTCAGGTTGTGCATTCGGTACCGTCGGACACCATGAACACTGGTCAGGATGTACAGCTCGACGACCTGGACGCGCGCTTGATCGAACTGCTGGCGGAGGAGCCGCGGATCGGTGTGCTGGAGTGCTCCCGCCGACTCGGCGTGGCCCGGGGCACGGTCCAGGCCCGGCTCGACAAGCTCGTCGGCCGGGGCGTGGTGACCGGGTTCGGGCCGGACATCACGCCCGCCGCCATCGGCTTCGGGGTGACCAGCTTCGTCACCCTGGAGATCAGCCAGCGACACGGCCACGACCAGGTCACCGCGCACCTGGCCGCCATCCCCGAGGTGCTGGAGGCGCACACCATCACCGGCTCCAGCGACATGCTCTGCCGGATCGTCGCCCGGTCGAACGCCGACCTCCAGCGGGTCATCGACCAGATCGTCGCCTCGGAGGGCATCCGGCGCGCGTCCACGATCATCGCGCTGGCCGAGCAGATCCCGTACCGCACGTTGCCGCTCGTCCGCTCCGCCGCCCGCGGGTAAGGAAGGGCCCCCTGTTAACGCATTCGGAGGTGGAAGGGCCCCCTATTAACACCTCACCCACCCAAGAAGCGCCGCGACACGCGCCGCACGCGGCCCGGGGGACAGGTGATCGTCGCTACCGTGTGCGGTGTGAAGGGCCTAGGCGTACGCGGCTGGTTGCTGCTCGGGCTCGTCACCGTGGTCGTCCTCGCCGCGACAGGCGTCTGGAACCCCTTCCCGGCACTGTGGGACTGGGTCGACCGCAGCAAGCCGATCTCCGAGCCGGATGTGGCCTGGCAGCAACGCGTCGGCGGCACGCCGCGCAGCGTCACCATCGCCGGCGACACCGTGATCGTGGAGCAGCGCACCCGCATCGAGGCGCGCAACCTCGCCGACGGCAGCCGGCTGTGGGAACGCAAGGCCGACTGGTCGGCGGTCGCGGGCGGCGACCGGGACCCGGTCGTCGCCGTGGGCCGGCTGCTCGACAAGGGGTACGAGGTGCTCGACCCGGTCAGCGGCGTGACCCGCCGCCGCGACGACCGCGCGATCGCCGTCTGGACGTACCGGAACCTGCTGCTGGACGCGTACTGCGTGCAGCCCACCGACTGCACGCTGCGTGCCTGGGAGCCGCGTGGCACCGTCCCGTTGTGGAGCGCGTTCCTGCCCGGCGTGCACAGCGGCGTGCTCGCCGACAACCCGGAACTGCTCGGTACCCGGCGACTGGGCGCCAACCGGATCGACGGCGGGGTGGCCGGGCCGGAGTCCGTCCCACCGCTGCTCGGCTTCCCGGTCGACGGGCGGGTGCACGTGGTGGACACCGCCACCGGCCGGGTGTTGCAGAACGTCCAGCCCGGCCGGGAGGAGCGGCTCGCCGTGGTCGGCGGCCGGCTGCTCCGGATCGCCGCCACCTCCCGGGACGGGGGTTGCTACTACGCGGTCACCGCTGTGGACCCGGCCAACGGTCAGCAGGTGTGGCGGCGTACCGGGCTCAACCTGCGCACCGCCGACTACGCCGGCTGCGTGCAGCGGGAGGATCCGCAGGGCGGGCGCAACGTACTCATCGGGGTGGCCCCGGACGGGCGCGAGGCGGTGCTCGACGGGTACGACGGACGCCTGCTCCAGGTCGGCGCGGACGGCGAGAAGCTGCTCGCCGTGGACGACCGCTACGCCGTGGTGCGCAGCGCCGACAAGGGCTCGCTGCTGGGCCGGGAGCTGTCCGCCGACCGGACCCGCTGGACCCGGCCGGCAGGCGGCAAGAGCGGCGCGGCACTCACCCCGTACGCGGCGGTGATCACCGAGGAGAAGCCGTCCCGGCTGATCGCTGTCGAGCCGCGCGGGGGCCGGGTGCTGGTCGAGCTGCGCACGTCGGCGAACGCGCTGGCGGTCGGCCCGAACGGCATGATCATCGGCGAGGGACGGGAGATCGGGTACGTTCGCTGGGGCGCCGGTACGGCAGCGGTGCCGGGACCGGAGCAGGACGGCGCACCGGTCGCGCCGGACCCGGACGGCAGCTGGCGCCCGCCGACCGGCCAGGGCAGTTGCGGGCCGAAACGGGAACTCTGCGCCGACGGCGGGTGACTGCCTGTGAGAGCGTCGTCCCACCACCCACCTGCGGGTGCCACCGATCGACGCCTCTGCCCTAGGCTTTTCGGTCATGAGCAGTGCCGCCGCATTCTCGTACGCACCCCTGCTGCCGACCGGCCCCGACGAGACCGAATACCGCCTGGTCACCGACGAGGGCGTGGACGTCGTCAACGGCCCGGGAGGCCGCCGGTTCCTGACCGTGGATCCGGGCGCGCTGACCGCGCTCACGGCGGAGGCGATGCACGACATCGCCCACTTCCTGCGCCCGGCGCACCTGGCCCAGCTCCGGTCGATCATCGACGATCCGGCGGCCTCGCCGAACGACCGCTTCGTCGCGCTCGACCTGCTGCGCAACGCGAACATCGCGGCCGGTGGCGTGCTGCCGATGTGCCAGGACACCGGCACCGCGATCGTGATGGGCAAGCGCGGCCGGCACGTGCTCACCGACGGCACCGACGCGGAGGCGATCTCGCGCGGCGTCTACCAGGCGTACACCCGGCTCAACCTGCGTTACTCGCAGCTCGCCCCGCTGACCATGTGGGACGAGCGGAACACCGGCAGCAACCTGCCCGCCCAGGTCGAGCTGTACGCCGAGGACCCGGACGGCCACCCCGACGCGTACAAGTTCCTGTTCATGGCCAAGGGCGGCGGCTCGGCCAACAAGTCCTACCTCTACCAGGAGACCAAGGCGCTGCTGAACCCGACGCGGATGATGCAGTTCCTGGAGGAGAAGCTGCGGCTCATCGGCACCGCCGCCTGCCCGCCCTACCACCTGGCCATCGTCATCGGCGGCACCTCCGCCGAGTACGCGCTGAAGACCGCGAAGTACGCCTCCGCGAAATACCTGGACGCGCTGCCCACTCAGGGCTCGATGAGCGCGCACGGCTTCCGTGACCTGGAGCTGGAGGCCGAGGTGCTGGAGCTGACCCGCAACTTCGGCATCGGCGCGCAGTTCGGCGGGCGCTACTTCTGCCACGACGTACGGGTGGTGCGGCTGCCCCGGCACGGCGCCTCCTGCCCGGTCGCGATCGCGGTGTCCTGCTCGGCCGACCGGCAGGCGGTGGCGAAGATCACCCCGTCGGGCGTCTGGCTGGAGCGGCTGGAGACCGACCCGGCGCGCTACCTGCCCGACGTGACCGACGAGACGCTGGAGACCGAGGAGGTCGTCCGCGTCGACCTGAACCGGCCGATGGACGAGATCCGGGCCGAGCTGTCGAAGTACCCGGTGAAGACCCGGCTGTCCCTGACCGGCCCGCTCGTCGTGGCCCGGGACATCGCGCACGCGAAGATCGCCGAGCGGCTGGACGCGGGCGAGCCGATGCCGCAATACCTGCGTGACCACGCGGTCTACTACGCCGGCCCGGCGAAGACCCCCGAGGGCTACGCCTCCGGCTCGTTCGGTCCCACCACCGCGGGCCGGATGGACGCGTACGTGGAGAAGTTCCAGGCGGCCGGCGGCTCGATGGTGATGCTCGCGAAGGGCAACCGGTCCGCCCAGGTCACCCGCTCCTGCCAGTCTCACGGTGGCTTCTACCTCGGCTCGATCGGTGGCCCGGCCGCCCGCCTGGCGCAGGACTGCATCAAGCACGTCGAGGTGCTGGAGTACGCCGAGCTGGGCATGGAGGCGGTCTGGAAGATCGAGGTGGAGGACTTCCCCGCCTTCATCGTCGTCGACGACAAGGGCAACGACTTCTTCGCCGAGGTGACCAAGCCGGTGCTCACCGTCGGGCGGCGCTGAGTTCAGACGTGCGCGAGGGGCGCCCGGGACGACCCGGGCGCCCCTCGGCGTGTTTGTCGCGCATCGACATCGGTGCGCCTGCCCGGCCGTGTGGCCGGACAGGCGCACCGCCCCCGTCGGATGCCGTAACCGACAACCCGCGGAAAGTCTGGGCCAGGCCGCTGCCGAACCGCTATCGAATCGCTATCGCCTCCTGGAAGCACCTGGTGATCGTCGGGCTACTCTGCTGAATGTTGCTCATGACAGGCGGGAGCGCGGATGCGGTTCGGGATCCTGGGGCCCCTGCGGGTCGGTGGCGGTGAAGCCACGGTCACCGCGGGACGGGATCGGACCGTGCTCGCCGTGTTGTTGCTCTGTCCCGGACGGGTGGTGCCGGTAGACGATCTGGTCGACGCCGTCTGGGAGGAGCGCCCACCAGCCACCGCGCGTACCCAGCTCCAGAGCTGCGTGTCGCGCCTGCGGCAGCGGTTCGCGCGGCTCGGACTGCCGGCCGGGACCATCGTCACCGACCCGGCCGGCTACACCATCCGCGTCGAGGCGGGCGACCTCGACGCCGAGGTGTTCGCGAGCAGTGTGGAGACAGGCCGCCGGAACGCCGCCGCCGGCCGGCTGACCGAGGCACGTCAGCACTACCGCGCCGCTCTGGCGCTGTGGCGTGGCCCGGCGCTGGCCGGCATCACCGCCCGCAACGTGCGGCAACGGGCCCGGGCGCTGGACGAGCAGCGGCTCGCCGTGCTGGAGGACTGCGTCGACATCGAGCTGCGGCTGCGCATGGCGGCCGACCTGATCGACGAGCTGACCGAGGCGGTCGAGCGCAACCCGCTGCGGGAACGACTGCGCGGGCAGTCGATGCTGGCCCTCTCGGCGGTCGGTCGCCACGCGGACGCGCTCGCCGTCTACCGGGAGGGGCGGCGGATCTACGCCGAGGAGCTGGGCATCGAACCCGGCGCGGCGTTGCAGGAGCTGCACCAGCGGATCCTCGCCGGCGACCTGGCGTTGAGCGGTTCGGAGACCCGGGCGACCGCACCGGTACGCGCGCTGCCGCGCGCGATCAGCGACTTCACCGGGCGGCAGCAGACGGTGGCCCGGCTGGTGCGGGAGATCGAGGAGGGCAGCCGGGTCCAGCTCGTCGACGGCATGGCGGGTAGCGGCAAGAGCGCGCTCGCCGTGCAGGTGGCGACCGCTGTCGCCGGCCGGTTCCCCGACGCGCAGCTCTTCGTCGACCTGTACGGGCACAGCGAACGCAGCCCGCTGAGCACCGCCTCGGCGGCGGCCGCCCTGCTCCGGCAGCTCGGCGTGCCGGCCGAGCGGGTGCCGGCCGAGCTGGCGGACCGGCTGGCGATGTGGCGGTCGGAGCTGGCCGGCCGGCGGGCCGTGGTGGTGCTCGACAACGCCGCCGGCGCGGACCAGGTGGCGCCGTTGCTGCCGAACGGCCCGGACTGCCTCGTGCTGATCACCAGCAGACGTCGCCTGGTCGGCCTGGACTCGGGCCGCCCGTCCTCTCTTCCGGTGCTCGACGCTGACGAGGCGGTCGAGCTGCTGGCCCGGGTGGCCGGCGCGGAGCGGGTGGCCGCCGAGCCCGAGGCGGCGGCGGAGGTGGCCCGCCGCTGCGGGCACCTTCCGCTGGCCCTGCGGCTGGCCGGGGCCCGGCTCGCGCACCGGCCGCGCTGGCGGGTGGCGGACCTGGCGCAGCGGCTGGCCGGCGCGTCCGAGCCGCTGGCCGAGCTGGTGGTCGGGGAGCGCTCGGTGGCCCGCGCCTTCGCGCTGTCGTACGAGCAGGTGTCACCGGGCGCGCAACGGGTCTTCCGGCTGCTCGGGCTGCACCCGGGCGTCACCGCCGACAACCGGGTGGCGGCGGTGCTGGCGGAGCTGTCGGTGCCGGAGGCCCAGGATGCCCTCGACGAACTCGTCGACGCGCACCTCGTCGACGAGGCGGAGCCGGGCCGCTACCGGCTGCACGATCTGATCCGGGAGTACGCGCGCATGCTCGTCGCGCAACGCGAGACCGTTGAGGAGCGAAGTGCGGCGACGGTACGGCTCGTCGACTTTCACCTGCACGTCGCCGCGGCGTTGGGGAAGCCGATCGATTCGGTCGGACGCCCGTCGCTGCCCGAGCCGGTTCGATCCGACCTGGTGGCCGGCACCGTCGCCCTCGGCCGCCCGTGGCTGGAGGAGAATCGGCCGGCGTTGACGGCCCTGGTCCGGTTGGCCGAACAGGAGGGTTTCCTGCAGCAGAGCTGGCAGCTCGCCCGGGTGGGCTGGCCGATAAATTTCTACGGCGGCCACCTCGACGATCTGGTGGAGACGCACCAGATCGGTCTGCGTGCCGCGGAGCGCCTGGGCGACGACGAAGCAGTGGCCACGATGCTCAACTATCTGGCTTCGGCGGACTACCGCCGGGCGAGGTTCGCAGAGGCCATCCGGCGGATGGAGGCGGCGGTCGGCATCTACCGGCGGCTCGGCCGCCGGGACGACCTGGTCAAGGCGCTCGGTAACCTCGGCACGGCGTACGGGGTCGACGGACAGCCCCAGCGGGCCATCAAGGTGTTCGAGTCGCTGCTGGTGCCCGCTCGCCGGATGCCGGACCCGACCTCGTTCTTGAGCTGGTTGAACAACCTGGCGTTCACGCTTATCGAGATCGGCCGCTACGACGAGGCGGTGCGGATGTGCCGCGATCAGATGGCCGTGGCCCGGCAGGCCGGCGATCTGCGGCAGGTAGGTAACGCCATCGGCCACCTCGGGATGGCGCGGCACCGAAGGGGCGAGCGCGGCCCCGCGCTTCGGCTCCTGTGTGCCGGCGTAAGGCTCAAGCGCCAGGTGGGCAACCGCTACGGCGAGGGTGAGCTGCTCAACGAGCTGGGCACGATGGAGCGCGAGGAGGGCCGGCCGGAACTGGCCGCCGAGCTGCACTGGGAAGCGCTCGTGGCCATGACCGACGCCGGGGATCTGGTCGGGCAGTGTGCCACCAGGAACCTGCTGGCCCGGGCGATCCTCGATCAGGGCGACGTCGCCAGCGCGCTGGACCTGCACCGACGGGTGCTCTCCGACGCCGCTCGGCTCGGCGCACGCTACGAGCAGGCTCGTGCGCTCGACGGCATGGCCCGCTGCCTGAGGTACACCGACGCCGAGCGGGCTCGCCGTTACGCAGGGCGGGCGCTGGCACTGTTCCGTCGGGTCGAGTCGCCGGACCAGCGGGAGACGGAGAGGCTGCTGGCCGAGCTGGGCTGAGGGGCGCGCCACTTTCCCTGCACACCGCCTGGCGGCGCGGCAGGATGGTATGCGTGACGACTCCTGAGGCGACCGGCTACCGGATCGAACGCGACTCGATGGGCGAGGTGGAGGTGCCCGCCGACGCGCTGTGGCGGGCGCAGACCCAGCGCGCGGTGCAGAACTTCCCGATCTCCGGGCGCGGGCTGGAGCCGGCCCAGATCAAGGCACTGGCCCAGATCAAGGGCGCGGCAGCCCTGGTCAACGGTGAGCTGGGCGTGATCGACGCGGACGTGGCGCAGGCGATCGCCACCGCCGCCGCGCACGTGGCCGAGGGCGGCTACGACGACCAGTTCCCGGTGGACGTCTTCCAGACCGGGTCCGGCACCTCGTCCAACATGAACACGAACGAGGTGATCGCCACGCTGGCGAGCCGCGAGCTGGGCCGGGACGTGCACCCGAACGACCACGTCAACGCGTCGCAGTCCAGCAACGACGTGTTCCCCACCTCGATCCACCTGGCCGCCACCCAGTTCGTGGTGGAGGATCTGATCCCCTCGCTGAAGCAGCTCGCGGACGCGCTGGAGGAGAAGGCGGCCGAGTTCGAGACGGTGGTCAAGGCCGGGCGTACCCACCTGATGGACGCCACGCCGGTCACGCTCGGGCAGGAGTTCGGCGGTTACGCCGCGCAGGTGCGTTACGGCGTGGAGCGGCTGGAGTCGGCGCTGCCCCGGCTGGCCGAGCTGCCGCTGGGCGGCACCGCCGTCGGCACCGGCATCAACACGCCGCTGGGCTTCGCCGACCGGGTGATCGGCAAGCTGCGGGAGTCGACAGGGCTGCCGCTGACCGAGGCGCGCAACCACTTCGAGGCGCAGGGCGCCCGGGACGCGCTGGTGGAGACGTCCGGCCAGCTCCGTACCATCGCGGTCGGCCTCTACAAGATCGCCAACGACGTGCGCTGGATGGGCTCCGGCCCGCGTGCCGGGCTGCGCGAGCTGCGCATCCCGGACCTCCAGCCGGGATCGTCGATCATGCCGGGCAAGGTGAACCCGGTGGTCGCCGAGGCGATGCGGCAGGTCTGCGCCCAGGTGGTCGGCAACGACGCGGCGGTGGCGTTCGCCGGGTCGCAGGGCGACTTCGAGCTGAACGTGATGCTCCCGGTGATGGGCCGCAACCTGCTGGAGTCGATCAAGCTGATCGCCGCGTCCAGCCGGCTGTTCGCCGAGCGGCTGGTGGCCGGCCTGGTCGCGGACGCCGAGGTCTGCCTGGCGTACGCGGAGGGCTCGCCGTCGATCGTCACCCCGCTCAACCGCCATCTCGGCTACGACGAGGCCGCCTCGATCGCCAAGGAGGCGCTGGCCAAGCAGGTGTCCATCCGCGAGGTGGTGATCTCCCGGGGGCACGTCGACTCGGGCACGCTCACCGAGACCCAGTTGGACGAGGCACTGGACCTGCTGCGGATGACCCACCCCTGAGCCGGTGCCGGTAATTGCCTCGACCGGCCACAGTGAGCGCGGCATGATCCGACCGTGCGTGACGACGGCGACGTGTTGCTGGAGACCGCGCGGCTGACGCTGCGCCGGTTCACGATGGACGACGTGGACCGGCTGGTGGCGCTGGACGCCGACCCGGAGGTCATGCGCTTCCTGACCGGTGGCGCGCCGACGCCGGCCGGGACGTTCCGGGACGAGGTGCTGCCCCGGGTGCTCGCCGGGTACGACCGGCATCCCGGGCTCGGCCGCTGGGCGGCGCTGGACCGGTTCAGCGGCGAGTTCCTCGGCTGGTTCGCGCTCGACCCGTCCGAGGACGGCACCGAGGCGGAGCTGGGCTACCGGCTGCGCCGCGCGGCGTGGGGACACGGGCTTGCGACCGAGGGCGCACGGGCGCTGGTGCGGCACGCGTTCGACACGGTGGGCGTCCGCCGGGTGTGGGCCGAGACGATGACGATCAACGACCGCTCCCGCGCGGTGATGGCCCGCGCCGGGCTGCGCTACGTCCGCACCTTCCACCTGACCTTCGACGACCCGATTCCGGGTACGGAGCACGGCGAGGTGGAGTACGAGCTGCGCCGCGACGACTGGCCCGCGACGCGTCAGGAGTGGGACGCGGCGGCCTTGCGGGCCCGGTAGGCGCTGACCGCGGCCCGGTTGCCGCAGCCGGCGTCGCAGAACCGGCGGGACCGGTTCCGGGACAGGTCGACGAGCACGTTGTCACAGTCGGGGTGGTCGCAGTGCCGCAGCCGGCTCAGTTCGCCCGCCCGGACCAGGTCGGCCATCGCCATCGCGGCCTCGACCGCCATCCGGGTCGCCAGCGGCGCGTCCCGTGGCACCGCGTGCAGGTGGTACGGCTCGTCGTCGTGCCGGACGAGTTGCGGCAGCGCCTGCGACTCGCGCAGCAGTCCGTTGACGATCGCCACCACCTCGTCGGTGTCGGCGTACCAGATGCGGCGCAGCGGGGGCCGCAGCGCGCGGACCTGGCGCAGTTCGGCGTCGGTGTGCTCGTGCCGGCCGCTCCACCCGTGGGTGGTGAAGAAGGCGTCCAGGGCGGCCACGTCGGGCAGCCCTTCCCGGTCGCCGTCGGCGGTGTTCACCAGTGCCGCGGCGCTGACCAGCGCACATTCGGTGTCATGAGCGAAAAGCAACTTGACTCCTGTCGGAGGCTACGCCTAGCGTCATCAGCATAACCTCCATTCACTCATGACCAGGAGTTGCCGATGCGTGAACGGTCCAGCGTCGGGCTCGGCCTGGCACTGCTCTCCGCGATCACGTTCGCCACGTCGGGCACTTTCGCCCGCCCACTGATCACCGGGGGGTGGTCGGCGGTAGCTGTGGTGATCGCCCGGGTCGGCATCGCCGCGCTGGTGCTCGCCGTCCCCGCCGTGCTGGCGCTGCGCGGCAGGTGGGCGGTGCTGCGCCGCAACGCGTTCAGCGTGGTGCTGTTCGGGTTGCTCGGCGTGGCCACGGCGCAGGCGTGCTTCTTCAACGCGGTCCGCTACCTTCCGGTCGGTGTGGCGCTCCTGCTGGAATACCTCGGCATCGTGCTCGTGGTCGGATGGATGTGGCTGGCCCACGGGCAGCGACCCCGGCTGCTGACAGTGGCCGGCTCCGTCACCGCCCTGTGTGGACTGGTCCTCGTCCTCGACCTCACCGGTGCCGGGCGACTCGACCCGGTGGGCGTGCTCTGGGGGCTCGGTGCGGGCGTCGGGCTGGCCGGATACTTCGTCATCGCCGGCCGGACCGACGCGCGTCTGCCCTCGGTGGTGATGGCCAGCGGTGGCATGGCGGTCGGCGCGCTGGCGTTGCTCCTGCTCGGCGGCATCGGCGCGCTGCCGCTCACCGCCGGCACCGCCGACGTCACCTTCGGCGGGCACCGGGTGAGCTGGCTGGTGCCGGTCGCCGGGCTGTCGCTCATCGCCGCGGTGGTCGCGTACCTCGCCGGTGTCGCCAGCACCCGGCTGCTCGGAGCGCGGCTGTCCTCCTTCGTGGGGCTGACCGAGGTGATGTTCGCGGTGCTGATCGCCTGGCTGGTGCTCGACGAACTGCCCGGCCTGATCCAGCTGGCCGGCGGCGTGCTCATCCTCGGCGGCGTCGCCCTGGTCCGGGCAGACGAACTGCGGGGCGCGCCACAACCGGTGCCGACGCCGGCGGCGGCCGAACCGGTGCCGGCCGGTGACCGGTGAGCGGGCCACGCGGCGCCGTCGTCTTCGACGCCGACGAGACCCTCGTCGACCTGCGCCCGGCGGTCACCGGCGCCCTCGTCGCCGTACTCGAGGAGATGCGGCGGCGGACCCCGGCGGCGGCCGCCGTGGCGCTCGCGGACCTGGAGGAGGACTGGGGTGCGGTCTTCGGCGCGCTCAGCGCCGCCCCGGTGCAGGAGATCCGGCGGGCCGCGCTGGTCCGTTCGCTGGCCCGGGCCGGGCTGGAGGCGGACCTGGACGAGTTCGCGGCGTTGTTCTTCGCCCGCCGGTACGCGCTGAGCCGCCCCTTCCCGGACGTGCTGCCCGCGCTGGCGGCGTTGCGCCCGCACCACGTGCTGGGCTTCGCCACGAACGGCAACAGTCGTGCCGAACGCTGCGGCCTCGACGGGCAGTTCGCGTTCGAGCTGTACGCGCACGAGGGCGGTCTGCCCAAGAAGCCCGCCGCTGAGTTCTTCGGCGCGGTGGTGGCGGCGTCCGGGCTGCCGGCGTCCCGGATCGTCCACGTCGGTGACTCGCCGGAGCACGACGTGGTGGCCGCGCAGCGGGCCGGGCTGCGTGCGATCTGGCTCAACCGGGCCGGACTGCCCCGTCCACGGGGCCTCGAACCCGACGCCGAGGTGGCCACGCTCGCCGACCTGTCCGAGGTGCTTATCGCCTTGACGAACGCGAATGCCTAGTTGCCGCCGATAACGGACGTCGATCTGGCGGAACGCGCTCCCGTGATGTGGGATGACACCACGTCCCTCAACGAGAGGATCTGATGTGGTGAGCAAGCGCTTCACCGTCGGCGCGGTCGCGGCTGCGGCCTCGCTGGCACTCACGGTGACCGGCCTGAGCATTCCGGCGAGCGCCGCGCCGTCGGACACCCGGACCTTCACCGTGCTGGCCGAGAGCGGCGTCTCCACCGACGCCGCGATCGCCGCGATCGCCGCCGCCGGTGGCAAGGTCGTCGCCCGCACCGACGACGTCGGCCTCTTCCAGGTCACCAGCGACCGGGCGGACTTCGCCAGCCGGGCCAACGCGGCCGGCGCGCTGGTCGGCGCCGCCGAGGAGAAGGCGATCGGCCGCAAGCCGAAGCTGGACCGGGTCGAGCAGGAGCACCTGCTGGCCGCCGCGGCGACGAAGGGCAAGGTCGCCAAGGGCAAGAACAAGAAGATGGACCCGCTCGACGACAAGCTCTGGGGTCTGGACATGATCCGGGCCGACAAGGCCCGCAAGATCGAGCCGGGCGACCGCCGGGTCACCGTCGGCATCCTGGACACCGGCGTCGACGCCAGCCAGCCCGACCTGGCACCGAACTTCAACTGGGCGCTGTCGCGCAACTTCGCCCCGGACATCCCCGAGGTCGACGGGCCGTGCGAGGTGGCGAGCTGCCTCGACCCGGTCGGCACCGACGACGGCGGGCACGGCACGCACGTGGCCGGCACCATCGGCGCCGCAGCCAACGGCTTCGGCCTGTCCGGCGTGGCCCCGAACGTCTCCCTTGTGGAGCTGAAGGGCGGCCAGGACAGCGGGTACTTCTTCCTCAACCCGGTGGTGAACGCCCTGGTGCACGCGGGCCGCTCCGGGCTGGACGTGGTGAACATGTCCTTCTACGTCGACCCGTGGCTCTACAACTGCACCGCCAACCCGGCCGACTCGCCGGAGGCGCAGGCCGAGCAGCGCACCGTCATCGAGGCGATGAAGCGGGCGCTGAACTTCGCGCACCGCAAGGGCGTCACGCTGGTCGGCTCGCTCGGCAACAACCACGAGGACCTGGGCGCGCCGCGTACCGACGTGAGCAGCCCGGACTACGGCGCCGACCCGTACCCGCGCCCGATCGACAACGCGACCTGCTGGGACCTGCCGGTCGAGGGCCCGCACGTGATCGGCGTGTCGGCGGTCGGCCCGTCCGGCAAGAAGTCTGACTACTCGAACTACGGCACCGAGCAGATCTCGGTGGCGGCGCCGGGTGGCTGGTTCCGGGACGGCTTCGGCACCGACACGTACCGCACCGACGCCAACATGATCCTCTCCACGTACCCGAAGAAGGTGCTCCAGGAGGAGGGGTCGGTCGACGAGAACGGCAACATCGTCGCCGGCTTCGAGGAATCGGTGTTCAAGCAGTGCACCGCCAAGGGTGAGTGTGGCTACTACACCTACCTGCAGGGCACCTCGATGGCGTCCCCGCACGTCTCGGGTGTGGCCGCGCTGATCGTCAGCAAGCACGGCAAGAAAGAGGGCCGCAACGGCTACGGCATGGCGCCGAACCTGGTCGAGCAGCACCTCTACCGGACGGCGGCCGAGCACGCCTGCCCGGAGCCGCGTCTGCAGTCCTACACCAACGAGGGCCGGGACGCCGAGTTCGACGCGTACTGCGCGGGCTCGCTGAACTTCAACGGCTTCTACGGCTACGGCATCGTCGACGCCTACGCCGCGGTGAAGACCCCGGTCAAGCCGAACGTCCGACCGTAACGACCGTTTCCCCGAAGTGGCGGTGTCCGGAGTTCCCGGACGCCGCCACTTCGGCGTTCCGGCTTCCTTCCGGACGGCGGGCGTCACGGCCGCCATCCCCGGGCCACCAGTGCGGCGCGGATCTCCCGGACCAGGGCGGGGAACTCCTTGCGCAGGCGGCGGCCGGTCACGTGCAACACCAGCCAGCCGGCTTCGACAAGCTGGTTGAGCCGCCTCCGGTCGAGGTGCGTGCGGTCCGCGTCGGCGCGCCACTGACCGTCGTACTCGACGGCGACCCGGAACCCCGGCCAGGCCAGATCGGAGTGCAGGATCAGGCCGGTCGACACGCGCACCGGATGCTGGGCCACCGGGCGCGGCAGGCCGGCGAGGACAAGGCGTACCCGCAGGTGGGACTCGGGCGGTGACTGGGCCAGCCCGTCGGTCAGGCCGAACACCCACGCCGCCCGCCGCCCACCGGGGCGACAGGCGTTCCGGGCCGCCTCGCCCGCCAGTGCCGAGCGGCTGACCGAACCGGTACGCAACAGCCCGTCGATGATGCCGACCGCCTTCACCGGATCGGCCCAGACCGCTGTCTCCCAGGCACAGGCGACCGGCTCGGTACGCGGCGGCGGGCCGTCCAGGATCATCACCGCACCGGGGGACGACTCTGCGAAGGGGTTCGATGCGGCGGGCGACCCCGTGCCGACGAATGGGCTCGTTCGTGCGGGTGCCGCGCCGCCGACCGGGACCAGGAGGCCGCTGCGTGTGCTCGACATCGGGGCGTGGTGCACCCGGACACCCGGCTGGGAGTCGGCCCGGACCGTGGCCGGCAGCAGGACGTGCACGTCGTCGGTGAGGCCGGCGGCGTGCTCGACCCCGTGCAGGTAGGCCGCCGAAGGGCCGGCGACCACCGCGCCCGGCGGCATGCGCAGCAGCGCGGCGCGGCAGGCCAGCGCGTGGTCGCGGTCGAGCCGCGCGTCGGCGTACACGTCCTGCCGGAGCCGGATCCAGGACGCGCCCCGCAGGTGGTGCCGGGACAGCAGCCCGCGCCGGATCGCTTCCGAGCCCCGGAAGACCTGCCAGGCCAGCTCCGGCGGTCGATGAGGTTGAGGTGGCATGGGACGAGCGTGGCGGCGCACGGGTGGAGATCGATACCCCTGTGGACAGCCGCAGCCGTGCCGCCCTTCGCGCCCTGTGGACAACCCCCGAGCGGCCCGCCGATGTGCTAGGAGAGCGCTGCGGCTACCGCCTCGGCGGCGGCCGTGACCTGGGCGCCGACGTCCGCCACGTCGAGCGGGGTCAGCGACACCACCCCCACGCTGCCCTCCAGACCCGGCACGCCGAGCACCGGGGCGGCCACTCCGTACGCGCCGGACTGCAGCTCGCCGCTGGTGCTCACCGGCCCCGGATCGCCGGCCCGCCCGGCCAGCACCGCCCGGCCCGCCGCGCCCCGCTCCAGCGGGTGCCGGGTGCCGGTCCGGTACGCCACGTGGAAGGACGTCCAGCTCGGCTCGACCACCGCCAGCGCGACCCCCTCGCCGCCCTCGACCACTGTCAGGTGGGCGGTCGCCCCGGTGCCCTCGGCGAGGCGGCGCAGCGCGGGCAACGCCCCCTCGGCCAGCAGGGGCTGGGCGCGGCGGGCCAGGTGCAGCACGCCCACGCCGATGCGCAGCCGGCCCTCGCCGTCGCGCCGGAGCATGCCGTGGCCGGTCAGCGCGCCGACCAGCCGGTAGACGGCCGCCCGGCCGATGCCCAGCCGGTGCGCCGCCTCGGTGACTGTCAGCCCGCCCGGCGCGTCCGCGACCAGGTGCAGCAGCCGCAGACCCCGGTCCAGGGTCTGTGCGGTCTCTCCCGTGCGTGCCGCCGTGTCCACAGCACGCAGCGTACGACCCGGCTCCGGCCAACCCGGAAATGTGCGGACGGCTACCCTTGTGAGGTGACGCTACGCCTGTATGACACCGCCACCCGATCGGTGCGGGACTTCGTCCCGCGGGAAGCCGGCAAGGTGGGGGTCTACCTGTGTGGTCTCACGCTCCAGGCCCCGCCCCACATCGGCCACCTTCGCTCCGGCGTCAACTACGACGTGCTGCGCCGCTGGCTGCTCAGCAAGGGCTTCGAGGTCACGTTCATCCGCAACCTGACCGACATCGACGACAAGGTCCTGGCCAAGGCGATGGAGCAGGACCGGCCGTTCTGGTCGATCGCGTACGCCAACGAGCAGATCCTCACCGCCTCCTACCGGGCGCTCAACGTGCTCCCGCCGACGTACGAGCCGCGCGCCACCGGGCACATCCCGGAGATGCACGAGCTGATCGTCCGGCTGATCGAGACCGGCCACGCCTACCCGGCCACCGACGGCTCCGGCGACGTCTACTTCGACGTGGCCTCCTGGCCCGCGTACGGCTCGCTGTCCGGCCAGTCCCCGGCGGACATGCAGCCCGCCGGCGACGCCCCCGACCGGGGCAAGCGGGATCCGCGTGACTTCGCGCTCTGGAAGGGCGCCAAGCCGGGCGAGCCGGCCGACGCCTACTGGCCGTCGCCGTGGGGGCGCGGGCGCCCCGGCTGGCACATCGAGTGCTCGGCCATGTGCTGGCGCTACCTGGGCCCCGAGTTCGACATCCACGGCGGCGGGCTCGACCTGACGTTCCCGCACCACGAGAACGAGATCGCCCAGTCGCAGGCCGCCGACCTGCCGTTCGCCCGCTACTGGGTGCACCACGGCCTGCTCGGCATCGGCGGCACCAAGATGGGCAAGTCGCTCGGCAACACGCTCGACCTCGACTACGTGGCCTCGCTCGGGGTCCGCCCGGTGGAGCTGCGCTACTACTACGTCGCCGCGCACTACCGCTCCCGCATCGACTACTCCGAGGACGCGCTGCGCGAGGCCGCCGTGGCGTACCGGCGGATCGAGGGCTTCGTGCAGCGGGCGGCCGAGCGGGTCGGCACGGGCCAGCCCGGCGGCCTGCCGGACGCCTTCGTGGCCGCGATGGACGACGACCTCAACACGTCGGCGGCGCTGGCGGCGCTGCACGAGGTGGTTCGTGACGGCAACACCGCGCTCACCGCCGGGGACGATGTGACCGTCCGCACGGCGCTCGCCGCCACCCGGGCGATGCTGGATATCCTCGGCGTCGACCCCCTGGACCCGGCCTGGACCGGTGGCGGCCGCGCGGACGACCTGCGCGGCGTGGTGGACTCCCTGATCGCGCTGGCCCTGGAGCAGCGCGCGCAGGCCCGCGGCCGCAAGGACTGGGCCGCCGCCGACGCCGTACGCGACCAGCTCAAGCAGGCCGGCGTGGTCGTCGAGGACACCCCCCAGGGCCCGCGTTGGACTATTGGAGAGCAGGACTGATGGCCGGCAACTCGCAGCGCCGTGGCCGGCGACTGACGCCGAAGGCGGGCGCCCCCAAGGGCACCGGTGGCAAGAACAAGGACTCCCTCGCCGGGCGGGGCCGCACGCTGCCCGCCGACGAGCGGCCCTGGCACAAGGCGTACTCGGGCACCGAGAAGCTGCCCCAGCGCACCGCCTGGAAGCAGGACAAGGAGCGCCGCACCGCCGCCGAGGAGGGGCGTGCGCCCAAGATCGGCCAGCCCGGCACCAAGGACACCACCTGGGGCAAGGGCAGCCGGGCCGGTGTGCCGCTCAAGGGCGGCAAGGGCAAGCCCGCCGGCCGGGGCGGCCCCCGGGTCGCGCCGGGCCGCAAGGCCAACCCGGCGAAGGACAGCCCCGAGCTGCTGGTCGGGCGCAACCCGGTGCTGGAGTCGTTGCGCACCCAGGTGCCCGCGACCGCGCTCTACACCGCGCAGGGCATCGACATGGACGACCGGGTCAAGGAGATCGTCCGCACCGCCGCCGACCGGGGCATCGCGATCCTGGAGGTCAGCCGCGCCGAGCTGGACCGGATGACCGGCGGGGTGCTGCACCAGGGCGTCGGCCTCCAGGTGCCGCCGTTCGCCTACGAGCCGTTCGACGACCTGGTCGCGGCGGCGCTGGAGCAGGCCGCTCCGCTGCTCGTCGCGCTGGACGGCGTCACCGACCCGCGTAACCTCGGCGCGGTCATCCGCTCGGCCGCCGCGTTCGGCGCGCAGGGTGTCTTCGTACCCGAACGGCGTGCCGCCGGGATCACCGCGACCGCCTGGCGGACCAGCGCCGGCGCGGCCGCGCGCGTGCCGGTGGCCCAGGTCACCAACCTGACCCGGTCGCTCAAGGCGTGCAAGGAGGCCGGCTTCGTCGTGGTCGGCCTGGACGCCGACGGGCAGACCGACCTGTACGACCTGGAGGCCGCCGTCGGCCCGCTCGTCGTGGTGGTCGGCTCGGAGGGCCGAGGGCTGTCCCGCCTGGTCGGGGAGACCTGCGACCTGACCGTCAGCATCCCGATGGTCTCCGAGGTGGAGTCGCTAAACGCCAGCGTCGCCGCCGCGGTCACGCTCGCCGAGGTCGCCCGCCGCCGGTCCGTCGAGGCCTGACCCGAGAGCAACGAAAAGGGGCGGTCCGCCGTGGCGGGCCGCCCCTTTTCGTGTACGTCAGATCCGCTGGCCGGTGGCGGCGTGGAAGACGTGGCTGCGGCCGGTACGCGGCTTGACGAACACGGTGTCGCCCATGTTCGGCATGCTGCGCCGGTCGGTGCGGACCACGAACCGCTCGTTGTGGCCCTCCAGCGCGGCGTGGCCGTAGATGTTCGCGTCCGAGCCCAGGTCCTCGACCAGCTCGACCACGACCGGCATGCCGCCCTCGGACGGGCTGACGAGGTCGCAGTCCTCCGGCCGGAAGCCGACGGTGACCTTGCCGTCGCCGCCCTCGGCGTTGGCCGCCTGGACCTGCTCGCGGGTCAGCGGCACGATCATCTCGGCGAACGCGCCGCCCTGTTCGGTCAGCTTCACCGTCTTGATGTTCATGGCGGGGGAGCCCATGAAGCCGGCGACGAAGACGTTGGCCGGGGTGTCGTAGAGCGCCCGCGGGGTGTCCACCTGCTGGAGCACGCCGTCCAGCATGACCGCCACCCGGTGACCCATGGTCATGGCCTCGACCTGGTCGTGGGTGACGTAGACGGTGGTGACGCCCAGCTTCGCCTGGAGCGAGGCGATCTGGGTACGGGTCTGCACACGCAGCTTGGCGTCGAGGTTCGACAGCGGCTCGTCCATGAGGAAGACCTGCGGCTCGCGGACGATCGCGCGGCCCATGGCGACACGCTGGCGCTGACCGCCGGAGAGCGCCTTCGGCTTGCGGCTGAGGAACTCCTCCAGCTGGAGCAGCCCGGCCGCCTCCTTGACCCGCCGGTCGATCTCCGCCTTCGAGGTCTTGCGCAGCTTGAGGGCGAACGCCATGTTCTCGTACACCGTCATGTGCGGGTAGAGGGCGTAGTTCTGGAAGACCATCGCGATGTCGCGGGCCTTCGGCGGGAGGTGGGTGACGTCCCGGTCGTCGATGTAGATCGCGCCGTCGTCGACGTCCTCCAGGCCGGCGAGCATCCGGAGGCTGGTGGACTTGCCGCAGCCGGACGGGCCGACCAGGACGAGGAACTCCCCGTCACCGATCTGGAGGTCGAGCTGGTTGACGGCGGGGCGCTCGGTGCCCGGATAGATCCGGGACGCCTTCGAGTAGGTGACCGTAGCCATGATGGAGCGCTTCCTTTCACCGGCAGGAACGTGCCGGACGATCCGAGTGAAGGAGCGACCGGCGCCCAAGGCGCCGGCCAACGGGGTCGTCGCTCAGGCAGCCGAGGCCGGCCGGAGTGTCGTCCGTGTCACTGCACGGTAAACGGCTTTCGCGATCGTGCCAAGACGTGGCGCGACGGATGGGACGGACGGCATACGCATAACGGGCACAGGGGCACGGCGAGGCATCAATCTCCCCGTCTGGGAGCGCGGCCGGGTGATGATCCATCGTCATCCCGGTCGGGATACCGACGTTTTCCGTGCTCGGGACCCCTGCGAGGCGGGATTTCCGGGGCTCAGTCGCTATGCTGACCCCTACGCACGCGCCCCTGTAGCTCAGCTGGCCAGAGCACTCGCCTTGTAAGCGAGATGTCGCCGGTTCGATCCCGGCCGGGGGCTCCAATTCCACAAGGCAATTCGCGGCGGCAGTCGCTGCGATCCGGCCAGTGACAGCGGCGGGCTCATGAGAGCCCGCAGGCGATCCGGCTGACCTGGAGCAGACATCACCACTGGGCATGACGATCAGGCGGCGCCACGCTCGCCGACCGGCCGGCGGCGCAGGTTCGGGTTCAGCAGGGCCGGGGGCAGATAGGCCTGGTCGAGCCGGGTGACATCGGTGCCGGGCGCGACGATCTCATCGATCCGGTCGAGGATCTCGTCGGTGAGCGTGACGTCGACGCCGGCGAGCAGGTCGTCGAGGTGCTCCATCGTGCGCGGGCCGAGGATTGCGCTGGTCACGCCGGGGTGTGCGATGGCGAATGCCATGGCGAGGTGGGTCAACGGCAGGCCTGCCTCGTCGGCGAGCGGGATGAGTTGTTCGACGATGTCGATCCGGCGCTCGTCGGTGAGGTGTTTGGAGAAGCGGGCACGGCGCAGGTCGTTCTGCTCGCCCCTGCGGACCCGGCCGGTGAGCATTCCCTGCCCGAGTGGGCCCCACACCAGCGTGCCCATCCCGTAGCGCTGCGCGGCCGGCAGCACCTCGCTCTCGATGCCGCGATTGAGGATCGAGTAGGGCGGCTGCTCGGTGTGGAAGCGTTCCAGCCCGCGCCGCTCGGCGACCCACTGGGCGTCGACGATGTCTGAGGCGGGCATCGTGGATGACCCGATCGCCCGGACCTTGCCACTGCGGATCAGGTCGGAGAGTGCCGAGAGCGTCTCCTCGATGTCGGTGTCGGGGTCCGGCCGCTGGATCTGGTAGAGGTCGATGTGGTCGGTCTGCAGGCGGCGCAGCGAGTCCTCAACCGCGGTCATGATCCAGCGGCGGGAGGCGCCTCGCCGGTTGGGGTCGGTGGCCGCGCCCGGCGTCCGGGGCAGCGCGATCAGCCTGGGCAGGCCCACCTTGGTCGCGAGGACGACGTTGTCCCGGCGGCCCTTGAGGGCCCTACCCACGATCTCCTCCGAGTCGCCATAGGCATCGGCGGTGTCGACGACGTTGATCCCCGCGTCCAGCGCCTTGTGAATGACCTTGATCGAGTCGTCGGGGTCGGGATTCCCGATCACGGTGGCGAACATCAGCGTGCCGAGCGCGTACGGGCTGACCTTGATGCCCGTCCGGCCCAGGGTGCGGTACTGCATGAGCGTCTCCCTGCGGTATCGTCGTTAGGTGGAAAGCCTTTCCGGAACTATACGGAAAGGCTTTCCGGAAAAGCAAGGGAGGTGTAGCTGTGTCCGACAACAGAGCAGATTCCGGTGTTCGCGACCGCGCCCCGCGCCGGATGCGCACCGACGCGCGCCGCAACATCGAGTCCCTGCTCGAAGCGGCGAAGACGGTCTTCGGCACCGTCGGCGTCGACGCCCCCGCCAAAGAGATCACCGATCTGGCCGGCGTCGGCGTCGGCACGCTCTACCGGCACTTCCCGCAGCGCGCGGACCTGATCAAGGCCGTCATCGAGCGGGAGATCGACGCATGCGCCGACGCGGCCCCGGCCCTGGCCGCCACGCACGAACCGGGGGTAGCCCTCGCGAAGTGGCTCGACCGGTTCACCGCGTTCGTCGCGACGAAACGCGGATTTGCCGTGGCCCTGCACTCCGGCGATCCGGCGTTCGACGGCCTGCCCGGATATCTCCTGCAGAAGCTGGGACCGGCCCTCGAGTCGTTGCTCAAGGCCGCGACAGCCAGCGGCGAGGTCCGGGCCCGGATCAGTGCCCAGGACCTGCTGTACGCCGTTGCGAAACTGTGCGCGCCCATGCCGGACGAGGAACCCGACTACGGGCGGCGCATGGTCGCGCTCCTCGTCGATGGACTGCGGTCCGGCGAGCCCCCGCACTGACACACACACCAGTCGACTCGGGCGGAGCTGAACGGACGATCGGGCCGTCCCGAGGTCGCCCGGGTGCCCTCCGCCGGGAGCCGACGGGGCGGATCGTCGGCGAGCGACCGGGTTAGTCTCGCGGTCCCCGACCGTGGAGGTGCCGATGCCCAGCCGCCTGCTCTACCTGGTCCGTCACGGCGAGCAGGACCGCGCGGAGGAGGAGGCGGACACCGGACTGTCCGAGCGGGGCCGGCGGCAGGCGACGCTGCTGGGCGAGCGGCTGCGCGGAACGCGCTTCGCCGCCGTACACCATGGGCCGGCCCGCCGGGCCGCGGAGACCGCCGGGCTGGTCGCGGCGTCGCTGCCGGGTGTTCCGGTACGCGAGGACGACCGCGCGGGCGACCACATGCCGCACGACACCGAGCCGGCCGGCCTGCCGGAGTCGTACGTGGCGTTCCTGGCCGGCTTCACCGAGCGGGAGCGGCGGGACGGGCCGCGCGTGACGGCGGAGGCGGTGGCCCGGTTCGCCGCCGCCCCCGCGCAGGGTGACGTACGCGAGCTGGTCGTCACCCACAACTTCCTGGTCGCCTGGCTGGTGCTGAGCGCGCTGGAGGCGCCGGCCCGGCGGTGGATCGGGCTCAACCAGCAGAACTGCGGGTTGACCGTGATCCGTTACAGCTCGGGCGGCCCGCCGGCGCTCATCGCGTTCAACGACGTCGCCCACCTGCCGCCCGAGCTGCGTGCCACCGGCCTGCCCGACGACTACCGGATCTGACCGGCGCTCAGGCGAGCAGCTTCACCACGGCGTCGGCCACGGCGCGGGCGGACTGCGGGTTCTGGCCGGTCACCAGACGCTCGTCGACCACCACGTGCTCGGTGAAGTCGGGTGCCGGCACGTGCTGCGCGCCGGCCTCGGTGAGCTTGTCGGCGAGCAGGAACGGCACCTCGTCGGTGAGGCCGACGGCCGCCTCCTCGCTGTTCGTGAACCCGGCCACCCGCTTGCCGGCGATCAGCCGGGAGCCGTCGGTGAGGGTGAGGTTCACCAGCGCCGACGGGCCGTGGCAGACGGCGGCCACCACGCCGCCGCGCTCGTAGATCGAGCGGGCGATGCGGGCCAGGTCGGGGTCGTCCGGGAAGTCCCACATGGTGCCGTGACCGCCGGCGAAGAGGATCACGTCGTACCCGTCCGGTTCGACGTCGGCGGCCTTCGGCGTGTCGGTGACGCCGGCGGTGGCGAGGAAGTCGTTCTGGGTGCTGTCGTTCTCGTCCCGGCCGTCGACGGGCGGCTCCCCGCCGGCCACCGACACCAGGTCGACGTCGTACCCGGCGGCCCGGAACACCTCCCACGGCTCGGCGGCCTCGCCGACGTAGTAGCCGGTCGAGCGGCCGGTGCGGCCCAGCTCGGAATGACTGGTCATGGCGATGAGTGCGCGAGTCATGCCTTCCATGCTGGCCCGCTCGTCCGCCGACCGGCCATAGGCCGATGTCACAGCCGGAACGGGTTTGAGGTCGGGCCGGGTCAGCCGGTGGCGCCGTTGAGCAGGTCCACCACCTGCGCGGTGACGGCCGGCGGCGTGGCCTTCGGCGGGCAGTCCACGTAGCCGACCTGGTTCGGCCCGATGGTGAGCCGGTAGGTGAACGCGTCGGCGCACATGGGCGGCGGCACTGTCACGGCGGCCTCGGCGGCCAGCCGGGGGTCGGCGGTGAGCTGCCGCAGCCGGGCGAGTTCCGTGTCGCTGAGCCGCCCCTCCCGGGAGGCGCCGGCGCGGTCGGTCCTCGTCCACTGACCGTGCGGCTCGACCCGGACGGTGTCGGTCACCCCGGCGATGCCGCCGGACTTCTCCAGCACCACCTCGGCGGCCAGCGGCGGGGGGCCGTCAGTGATCACCGGTGGCTCGTCGGCACGGGCGCAGCCGGCGAGCGGGACGAGAAGGGCGGCGACGGCCGCCACGGCGGCGGGGGCAGCTCTCATACCGGATCGGACGCGCGACGGGACCACCCGGTTCCGGGTCACCGCTCCTCCTCATCCGTTCGGTCAGTGTCTCCGGCGGGAGCTCGCCAGCCTCTTTCACGTTCTTCGATGTATCGCTATATCTACACCAGTGACAACCCCCGTCACAACATCCGCCTTCCAGGAGGGCCCGTGAAAAGATCCGTCGCCGCCGTCAGCGCAGCGCTGCTCACCAGCAGCGTGCTGGCCTGCGTCACCACCTCTGCGCAAGCGGCAGCGCCAAGCGCACCCAGTCCCGAGACCTCGGCCGCAGCCCGGTCCGCGAGCCTGCTGCGCGCCAACCCCGGCGCCGTCCAGGGCGCCAGCGGTGAGGCCTACCAGGCCGTCCGCACCAAGGTCGACCCGTCCGGGGCCGCGCACACCCGCTACAGCCGGACCTATCAGGGTCTCCGGGTGTACGGCGGTGACTTCGTCATCCACACCGCCGCGAACGGCAGCATGACCGGCGCGTCGGTCAGCCTCTCCGCCCCGCTGACCCTGAGCACCACCGCGAAGGTCGGCGCGGACGCGGCGAAGGCCAGCGCCCGCAAGACGTTCTCCGGCTCGGTCACCTCGGTCGGCGCGCCGGAGCTGTTCGTCGACGCCAGCAGCGGCAAGGGCCGCCTCGCCTGGGAGACCGTCGCGACCGGCTGGAAGGCGGACAAGCAGACGCCGTCGAAGCTGCACGTCATCACCGACGCCACCACCGGCAAGGTGATCGGCTCGTACGACGAGATCGAGACGGTGGCCGGCACCGGCCAGGGCATCTACACCGGCTCGGTCACCATCGACACGACGCTGTCCGGCAGCACGTACCAGATGATCGACCCGGTACGCGGCAACGGCCGTACCTGCGACATGAACAACGGGACCTCCACCTGCACCACGTTCACCGACGCGGACAACGCGTGGGGCACCGGCGCCACCTCGAACCGGCAGTCGGCCGCCGTGGACGCCCACTTCGGCGCCGCCAAGACGTTCGACTACTTCAAGAACGTGCACGGCCGCAACGGCATCTTCGGCAACGGCCAGGGTGTGCCGAGCCGGGTGCACTACGGCAACAACTACGTGAACGCCTTCTGGGACGGTGCCCAGATGACGTACGGCGACGGTTCGGGCAACTCCCGTCCGCTGGTCTCGCTGGACGTGGCCGGGCACGAGATGAGCCACGGTGTCACCGAGGCGCTGGCCGGGCTGGTCTACTCGGGCGAGTCCGGTGGCCTCAACGAGTCCACCAGCGACATCTTCGGCAACATGGTGGAGTTCTACGCCGCCGCGCCGAGCGACCCGGGCGACTACCAGGTCGGTGAGAAGATCAACATCAACGGCAACGGTACGCCGCTGCGCTACATGTACAACCCGTCGCTGGACGGCTCGTCCGACTCCTGCTGGTCCACCAGCACGAAGAACAAGGACGTGCACTACTCCTCCGGCGTCGGCAACCACTTCTTCTTCAACCTCGCCGAGGGCACCGGCGCCACCGCGTACGGCACCTCGCCGGTCTGCGGCTCGGCCCCGGCGGTCACCGGCATCGGTCGCACCAAGGCGGAGAAGATCTGGTATCGGGCGCTCGACGTGTACTTCACGTCGAACACCTCGTACGTGAACACCAGCAACCCGGCCAACACCGCCCGCGCGTACACCCTGCGGGCCGCGACCGACCTGTACGGCAACTGCTCGACCGAGTACAAGACCGTCCAGGCCGCGTGGACCGCGGTGAACGTGGCCGGCAACGACGCGCCGTGCAGCTCCACCGGCAACGACTACTCCGTCTCGCTCTCGCCGACCGCCGGGTCCGTGACCGCGGGTGGATCGGTCTCCGCCACCGTCGCCACCTCCACCACCAGCGGCACCGCGCAGACCGTGACGTTCTCCGCGTCCGGCCTGCCGACCGGCGCCACCGCGTCGTTCAGCCCCACCTCGGTGACCTCGGGCGCCTCGTCCACCCTCACCATCGCCACCGGCTCCGGCACCCCGGCCGGCACCTACACGGTGACCGTCACCGGAAGCGCGGCGTCGGGCACGAAGACCGCCACCTACTCGCTGACCGTCAGCAGCGTCGGCGGCGGCTGCACCGGTGCCGGGCAGAAGCTCGGCAACCCGGGCTTCGAGTCCGGCAACACGGTCTGGAGCTCCACCTCCGGCGTGATCGGCCAGCACGGCACCAGCCAGCCGGCCCGCACCGGCACCTGGAGCGCGTGGATGAACGGGTACGGCAGCACCCGTACCGAGACGCTGTCGCAGTCGGTGAGCCTGCCGAGCGGCTGCTCCGCGTACACCCTCTCGTTCTGGCTGCACATCGACTCGGCCGAGAGCACCACCAGCGTCCAGTACGACAAGCTGAACGTGCAGGTGCTCAACTCGTCCGGCTCGGTGCTGGCCACGCTGGCGACCTACTCGAACCTGAACAAGGCCGCCGGCTACAGCCAGAAGTCGTTCAACCTGGCGGCGTACGCCGGGCAGACCGTCACGCTGAAGTTCACCGGCACCGAGGACGTCTCGCTGCAGACCTCCTTCGTGCTCGACGACACCGCGATCAACGTCTCCTGACCTGATCGCCGATCCCGGGGCCCGGCGGCCACCCCACGCGGGTGGTCGCCGGGCCCCGGCCGTTACGGTCGCACCATGTCCGACGCGGAACTCACAGTCACCCTGGACGGCCCGGTGGCGACAGTGGTCATCCACAACCCGGCCCGGCGCAACGCGATGACCCCGGCCATGTGGCGGCAGCTCCCGGTGCTGCTGGACGGCCTGGAGTCGGACCCGGCCGTACGGGTGCTGGTGCTCACCGGCGCGGGCGGCACGTTCTGCGCCGGCGCCGACCTGGGCGACCTGGACGAGCTGCTGGCCGCCGGTGACGGCAGCATCGCGGTGGCCGCCGAGGAACGGCTCGCCGCGTTCGGCCGTCCCACTGTGGCGGCTATCGAGGGCGCCTGCGTGGGCGGTGGATGCCAGCTCGCCGTCGCGTGCGACCTGCGGCTGGCCGCCGCGGACGCCCGGTTCGGCGTACCCCCGGCGCGGCTCGGCCTGGTCTACCCGGCGCCGACCACCCGTCGGCTGGCCGCGCTGGTCGGTCCGTCGGCGGCCAAGCACCTGCTGTTCACCAGCGAGCTGGTGAACGCCGAGCGGGCGCTGCGGATCGGCCTGGTGGACGAGGTGCTGCCGGCCGGTGAGCTGGCCGGGCGGGTGGCGGCGCTGACCGCCACCGTCGCGGAACGGTCCCGGCTCACAGTGACCGCCGCCAAGGAGATCGTGGACGGGCGCGCCGACGCCGACCGGCTGGTCTGGTGGCACGGCCAGGTGCGGGACAGCGGCGAGGCCCGCGAGGGGGTGGCGGCGATAAACGAGCGCCGGCCGCCGCGCTTCGGCTGGACTCCGCCGGCCACGCGCTGACCGCCGAGGCGGGCAGGTGAACGGGACCGGCGGGCGCGGCGCCGGGGCGTACCCCCGGCACCGCCCCCTGTGCCCGCCGGCCGTCCGTCACCGCGCCAGCGCGGCCCAGCTCGGCGTCACCGGCTCCCGCCGCAGCGGCATGCCCGCCTCGGCCGGGGTCCGGTCACCCTTGCGCTGGTTGCACGCGTAGCAGGCGGCGGTGGTGTTCCCCCAGGTGTTCCGGCCACCGCGCGAGCGGGGCAGGACGTGGTCGATCGTGCTGGCCGCTCCGTCGCAGTAGGCGCACCGCCGCCGGTCGCGCGCCAGCACCCCGGCCCGGGACCAGGCCGGGCCGGCGCTGAACCGCCAGCGGGTCACCACGTACCGGACGAGGCGGACCACCCGCGGCAGCGGGAAGACGCCGATCACCCGGTCCGGCTCGGCCTCGTGGATCTCGGCGACCCGGCGGCAGAGCATCCGGATCGCGTGCTTGACGGTGACCCGGTGCAGCGGGCCGAGGTCGGCGTTTATGACGAGGACGGCGTCCACCGGGCTCTCCCTTCACGATCGGCGGTACGGCGACGAAAAAGCCGCCCGGTCCACGGGACCGGGCGGCGACGACGGGGACGCGTAAGACGCGTCAGTCGTGCCCTCCGGGCCAGGGACCGTGTTCCCGGCAACCGTCGCCGAGCAGCCACGACGTCATCGTGGTGGCGTATCGCAGCGACATGGACGGCTCCTGGAACGGTGGTTGACCTTGCGCGCTCACGGTAGATCGATCCGGGAGTCGTGGCCAACGTATTTCGATCCGTCGTCGGCGGGCCGCCGCTGCCGTCCGGCCCGTCCGGTGCGCCGGGCGGCGGTGAGCGGCCTGTCGATCCGGGCGGTCATCTGCACCACCAGCTCGCTGTCCAGCAGCGGGCGGTTCACCTCGGCGGCCACCGACAGCGTGGGCGTGGAGATCGACCGCCAGATCGCGGTGAGCCCGGCGCCGAGGCCGACGAGCGCCACCGCCGCCCGGGTGGTGGGGGAGCCGGCCGCGGCGGCGGCGCTGACCCCGACGACCGCGAGCAGCACCACCAGCAGCGGCGCCAGCACCGGCCAGAAGATGCCCCGGGCCGCCTGCGCGACCAGCTTCCGGTCCCGGATGATGACGTTGCGGGCGACCACCGCCCAGTTCTCCTCGTCCAGCAGGTCGCGCGGGTGCAGGCCGCCGGTCAGCACGTCCTGCCACAGGTCGCCCTGGTTGCGCAGCTCGCGGGCCAGCTCGCCGAGTCCGGCCTCGGCCGGGTCGCCCACTGTGGCGCGGCCGACAGCGGTGGCCCAGGCGGCGAGCGAGCGGCGCACCACGGCGGCCGAGTACGGCGGCAGCACGCTCGCCAGCTCGTCCAGCCACCTGCTGATCTGGATGTGCCGGCCACCGAAGCGCCCGGCGAGCTGGTCGGCGTCGCCGCGCCGCACGGTGTCGGCGAGTGAGCGCCCGAGCCGGTACGCCACGCCCACCCGGTGGTTCGTCGCCATCGTCCAGCGCAGCACGTCGATGTTGAGGTCGTCGAGCGCGCGCAGCAGCGGCTCCCGGTCGGCTCCGGTGGCACCCCGGGCGGCGGCGGTGGAGGGCACCGTACGACCGGCCGGGGTCAGCGGCGCGATCTGGGTCAGCGCGACGTCCACGCCGTCGAGGTACATGCCGAGCCGGTGCCGCCCGGCCAGCTCGGTCAGGTTCGACAGCTTCGGCGGCGCGGGCGCCGGCCGGTCCCCGTCCCCGGTCAGGTCGGCGGTCTGCGCGTGGTGGTAGGCGTCCGCCATGGACCAGCCGAGCCGCAGCGCGGTGACCACCGCGGTCCGTTCGTCCCGCGGTGTCCCGTGTTCCTCGTCGCGCCGCTCGCGCGTCGGGGTGCTCACCGCCCGACCTCCCGTGTCACCGGATCAGTCGAGCGTAAAGCCGTTCTTGTCCGGCTATGACCGTTTCGGGCCAGTCCTGCCGGCCAGCAGGCCGCGCGGACGGATCGACCGGACCGGCTCGGCCGCCGCCCCCTCGGCACGCAGGATGTGATTCGCCGCGATGATCCCGGTGGCCGCCGAGCGTTCCATCAGCGCGCTCGGGAAGTCGGTGCGGATGCCGTCCCCGGCCAGATAGAGGCCGGGCGCGTCGGTCTCCACCCCGGGCCGCCAGGCGTGGCTACCCGGCGTGAACGCCGGGGCCTGCGCCTCGACCCGGGCGCGCAGCTCGCGTACCCGCAGGTCGGCGACCTCCGGCCAGAGCGCGGTCAGCTCCCGCAGCATCCGCGCGGCCAGCTCGTCGGCCGGCACGTCCGGCTCGCAGGCGTACGCGTGCAGCTCCACCACCGAGCCGCCGGTCCGCTCGGCCCAGCGTCGGGGCTCGTCCTCCAGCCGGTGGTAGAGCGTCACCGAGTCCAGCGTGGGCTGCCGGGAGACACCGCTGAACACCGCCCGGTCGGCCCGGACGTCCCCGTCCATCCAGTAGCGCGCCACCGCGTACGGCGGACCGGGCCTGCCGAACGCGGGCATCCGCGCCACCAGCTCGGGGGCCGCCGCGACCAGGCCGGGCGAGGCGTCGACAAGCGCGGCGAGCGCGGGCGGGTCCACCGCGAGCACCACGTGCGGCGCCTCCCAGACGTCACCGTCGGCGCCGGTCACCCGCCAGCCCGCCGGGGTACGGTCCAGCCGGGCCGCCGCCGCGCCGGTCGTCACCCGGCCGCCGTGCTTGCCCATGTACCGGGTCAGCGGCTCCCAGATCGCCGTGCCGTAGTCCCGGTCCGGGCAGTCGAAGGCCAGTCCTTCCGGATTGCCGAGCAGGTAGAAGTGGAACTGGGCGATCATCTCGGCGGCCGACATCTCCGCCTCGTGGTTGAAGAACGAGTGCGAGAAGACCTCGAACAGCATGGCCCGCGCCCGGTCCGGCAGCCGCAGCGAGGTGAGCAGCTCGTCGGCCGTCCGCTCGTCGAACTCCTCGTAGGTGCGTACCGGGTCGTAGGTGAGCAGCGGCAGCGCGGCGTCCCGGTCCATCGAGCGCAGGTCCGCCAGGCGCAGGCTGGGACTGCGCAGCAGCAGCGCCAGCAGGTTCGCCGGCGGCGCGGGCGGCAGCTTGCCGAACTCCTCGGTCGGCCACCGCTCGGACAGGATCGGGTAGCCCGGGACCGGCTTGAGGAAGCCCAGCGCGGGATCGACCCGGCGCAGGATCGAGCGCCAGTTCCAGTACTGCCGGAAGAACGCGTGGAAGCCGTGCTCATTGCGCTGGACGCCGTCGGGCAGCTCCTCCGGCCAGGCGCCGAGCCGCCCGCCGAGGTGCGGCGCCGCCTCCAGCACCGTCACCGCCACGCCCCGCTCGGCCAGCACCACCGCCGCCGACATGCCGGCGATGCCGCCGCCCACCACCAGCGCCGCGACCGGCCGCGGCACGCGGTCCGCGCCTCCGCCGCCCGGGTCCACCAGGTGTTCGCGTACGCCGATGAGGCGACCTACCACTTGCGACAGACTCACGGGGCATCCTTCGGTCGGCGGTCCCCCAGTCTGCCCGAGGTGAAAGGAAGGGGCCCCTTTTAACGCATACGGAGGTGCAGGGGCCCCTTCTTAACGCCGGGCGATCCGCGCGGCGCGTGCGTCGGGTGGGCGCGTGGGGTGAGGTGTTAACAGGGGGCCCTTCCTCTACCGGAGGCGTTAACAAGGGGCCCTTCCTTTCACGGCAGGCAGCGGCGCGGGCGGTCCGAGGGCGGCCAGACGTACTCCAGATCGGGGGAGACGTCGGTGAACAGCGGTGCGTAGTGGACGGGGTCCTTGCGCAGCAGCGACGACCGGTGGCTACGGTGCAGGTCGTCGCGGCCCAGCCAGGGCGGCAGCTCACCGGCGGCGGCCAGCTCGTCCTGGGTGCGGATCACCGACACGCCGCAGGCGGCGGCGAGGTCGGTGGCGAGCGTGCCGGCGCAGGTGTCGGCCCGGCCCGGCTCGCACCACACCGCGCACATGTCCAGCCCGTACCGGGTCAGCGCCTCCTCGTACCCGGCCCACATCTTCACCGCGGGGTGGTTGCGCCAGCCGTAGTCGGGCCGGGTCAGCCCGCGCAGCACCTGGATCGCCTCCACGCGCTGCTTGCCCAGCCGCTTCTGGTCCAGCGTGCGCGCGCTGCCCAGGAAGTCCGGATACGGCAGGAACGTCTGCATGCCGGTGCGTTACCCGCACCCGGACCCGCCATGCGTTCATGATCGTCGGGGCTGCGCGCATCGCGAGCGGCTGACTACGATCCGGACATGGCCGAGCCACTGCGTGACCGCGCGCGCCGCGCGACCGGCTGGCGGCTCCGGATGAACGGGGACGAACGCCCCCACTACGTGGTCTGCGGCTCCGACCCGCTCGCCTACTGGGTGGTCCGGTCGCTGCTCGCCACCGACAACGCCGACGGCCGGGTGCGGGTCACGCTCGTGGTGCCGGGCCGCCGCCGGTCCGAGGGCCCCGACGGGCGGGACGTGCCCGGGGTACGGGTGGTCACTGCCGAGCGGCTCGACGAGGCGGCGTTCCGCCGCGCCGGGCTGGCCGGCGCGGCCGGGCTGGCCCTGCTGCACCAGGACGACGTGGGCAACATGCACGCCGCGCTCTGCGCCCAGGAGGTCGAGTCGCGGCTGCGCCTGGTGGTGCGGATGTTCAACACCAACCTGGCGGACGGCCTGCGGCAGCTCTTCCCCGACTCGGCGGTGCTCTCCGACGCCTCGATGGCCGCGCCGGCCTTCGTGGCCGCCGCGTTGGGCGAGGTGGCGCCGACCCACTTCCGGCACGCCGGGCGCACGCTCTACGTGGCCCGCCGCGACGACGTACGCCCGCAGGACGTGGTCTGCGGCCTGGCCGTCACCACGGATCCGGACCTGGTGCGGGTGCTGCCCGCCGACGAGGCGACGGCCGACGTGGTGCTGGCCGAGGCGACCGGGCGGCCGGCGGGCACCGAGGTGGCCGCGCGGCGGCTGGTACGGGCGCGGCGCCGCCGGCAGCCGGCGGCGGTGCTGCTGCGCGCGGTCCGCCACTTCGCCACCCGCAAGATCGGCATCGCGGTGCTGGTGCTGCTCGCGGTGATCGCGGTGCTGGGCTGGCTCAACGCGCGGGCCGCCGACGTGAGCTGGAGCGAGGCGGTCTACCTGACCCTGGTCACCACGCTCACCGGCCAGGATCCGGACGTCAACAAGCCGGTCGCGGCCCAGGTGATGCAGGTGGTGCTGAACCTGGCCGGGCTGGCGCTGATCCCGCTGATCACGGCCGCGGTGGTCGACGGCATCGTCAACGCCCGGCTCGCGCTGCACGCCGGCCGGGTCCAGCCGGACCGCTCCGGGCACGTGGTGATGGTCGGGCTGGGCAACATCGGCACCCGGGTGATGGCGCAGCTGCACGACTTCGGCGTCGAGGTGGTGGCGATCGACAAGAACCCGGACGCGCGTGGCGCCGCGCTGGCGCACCGGCTGGGGGTGCCGCTGATCGTGGGCGACGCGGGCCGGGAGGAGACGCTACGGTCCGCCTCGGTGGACACCTGCCAGGCGCTCGTGGTGGTCTCCACCGACGACGGGACGAACCTGCGGGCCGCGCTGATCGCCCGGTCCCTCGACCCGGACCTGCGCGTGGTGCTGCGGCTGTTCGACGGCGACTTCGCCGAGCGCATCCAGCAGGCGTTCGGCATCGGCATCTCGCGCAGCGTGTCCTATCTGGCCGCACCGGCGTTCGCGGCGGCTCTGCTCGATCGCGCGGTCATCGCCACCATCCCGGTGGACCGGCACGCGCTGCTGGTCACCGAGGTGCCGGTGGTGGCCGGTTCGCCGCTGGACGGGAGTCCGCTGGGCGCGGTGGCCCGGCCCGGCGAGGTGCGTCTGCTCGCGCACACCCGGCCCAATCAGAAGGCCGACTGGTCGGCCGACCCGCGCATGGTGGTCCAGGCCGGTGACCGGCTGACTGTGGTGGCCCGGCGGGCCGGGCTGACCGCGCTGCTGCGGGAGACCACGCCCGCTCCTCCGCCGGCGCCCACCGGCCCGCCCGCCGCCCGCCGCCCGCAGGAGTGATCGGACGCGTCAGGCCGGTCGGCGGCGGACCGCGTACCCGAGCGCGCCGAGGGTGAGCACGCCGAACCCGGCGAGCACGCTCGGCAGCGGCAGGTTGACCGCCAGCACCAGGCAGCCGACCAGCCCCAGCGCGGCGAGCAGCCGGACCGGGACGCGCCGGTCCCGGCCGGGGCCGAGCGTCAGCGCCGACGCGTTCGTGATCGCGTAGTAGACCAGCACCGTGCAACTGGAGAAGCCGATCGCGCCCCTGATGTCGCCCACGGCCACCACGGCGATCACCACGGCGGCCACCACCAACTCGGCGCGGTGCGGCACCCGGTGGCGCGGATGGACCGCCGCCAGCGCGCCCGGCAGATCCCGGCGGCGGGCCATCGCCAGCGTGGTGCGGCCGACGCCGGCCAGCAGGGACAGCAGCACGCCGGTCACCGCGACGGCGGCACCGGCCCGGACCAGCCAGGCGAGCCCGGGATGCCCGGCGGCGGTCACCACCTCGACCAGCGGCGCGTCGGTGGCGGCCAGCCGGTCGGCGCCGAGCACGCCGAGCGCGACCACTGCCAGCGTCAGGTAGATCGCCAGCACCGCGCCGAGCGCCAGCGGCACGGCGCGGGGGATGGTGCGTTCCGGGTCGCGTACCTCCTCGCCCAGCGTGGCGATCCGCGCGTAGCCGGCGAAGGCGAAGAACAACAGGCCGGCGGCGGTCAGCACGCCGCCCGCCCCGATCTCGGCGGGGGCGGTGAGCCGGTCGGCGGCGACCTGCGGAGCCCCGGTCACCGCCACCACGGCGAGCACCGTGAGCACGACAGCGACGAGTACCCGGGTGGCGGCGGCGGTCTTGCCGATGCCGCGCAGGTTCACCACCGTCACCGCCACCACCGCGAGGACCGCGACGAGCCGCGCCCGCCCGGGCCACAGGTACGCCCCGACGGTCAGCGCCATGGCCGCGCAGCTCGCCGTCTTGCCGACCACGAACCCCCAGCCGGCGAGGAAACCGGCGAACGGGTGCAGCCGTTCCCGGCCGTAGACGTAGGTGCCGCCGGACTCGGGGTAGCGGGCGGCGAGCCGGGCCGAGCTGGTGGCGTTGCAGTAGGCGATGAAGCCGGCGAGCGCCAGCGCGACGAGCAGGCCGGGGCCGCCGGCCGCCGCGGCGGCCGGGGCGAAGACCACGAAGATGCCCGCGCCGAGCATCGAGCCGAGACCGATGACCACCGCATCGGGTACGCCGAGTCGCCGTGCCAGCCGTTCCACACCGCGCAGCCTAGAGCGCTCAGGTGAACGGCGGGTGCCCGGTTCGGAGAATTGGCGAAAATCATTTGCATAATTAATCCGCCTTCGCCGGGTGGCCGATGTCCGGCGACCTCGGTAGAGTCGTTTACGCAGGTCAGTGCGGATGGCGAGGCAATCCGCACGCACGTCTCTCGAATTCCTCTCACCGATTATCCATTGACGATGATCAGATTTTTCATGCGTCGACCGGGCAATGCTGTCCTCGAATCGGCTCCGGCAGTTTCGGGAACGTCAGATCCGCGAGCGCGGGAGGTACCGCACATGACGCTGTTCGGCTGGGACGCGAGCGACTACGACGTCGACCGGGGGTTGACGACCGACCGGATCCGGGAGGCCCGCGCCGCGGGCATCGACTTCATGACCTACAAGGGCACGGAACAGTCGCGCGACGGCACGTTCCACAGCCAGTACTACGGGGTGATGCTCACCGCCGCGAAGGACGCGGGAATCCCGTTCCTGGGCATGTACGTGGTGGTGCACTCCGACGTCTCCATCGACGACCAGGTCACCACGGCGATCGACTACGCCGACAAGCACACCCCCTGGTGGCGCGACTACGACAGGTTCTTCTGGCAGATCGACCTGGAGCGCTGGCCGACCGACGACGTGCCCCCGCACATCGGCGTCGACGTGGGCCACGAGCTGGAGGAGCGCACCGGCAAGGTGGCGGTGATGTACGCCTCGCGCGGCGAGTACGGCGACGACGACCTGGGCGACTTCCCGCGCTGGAACGCCGACTACCCGTACCGGGTGGCCGAGGACTTCAAGGCCGCGTACGCGCGGGCCGGCGGGGACTCCGGCCCGGGCTGGGCCCGGTACGGCAAGCCGGAGCAGACGCCGCGTATCTGGCAGTACACCGACTCGGCGATCATCGGCCGCCAGCACACCTGCGACGCGGACGCGTTCCGCGGCACCGCCGACGACTTCGCGAAGATGATCGGGGAGAAGACGTCCACGCCGGCGAAGCGGGACGTGATCGCCACCTTCACCAGTACCGCGCACGCGGGCGACACGCTCGACACCACCGACCGGTTCCACGCCATCCGCTGGGCGACCGGGCTTTACCACTGGACCGTGCCGGAGACCGGGCTGGTGAGCATCCAGGCGACAGTCGACCTGCGCGGGTTGCGGCGCGACGACCTGGTTCGGATCCGCGCCGAGTACACCAGGCCCGGGGACGGGGAGACCGACACCCCGCTGCTGCGGCAGGAACGGGTGTCTGTCGACCCGGACACGACGGGCGGGGTGTTCGTCGTGAGCACGCCCGACGAACGTGTCGAGCTGCCGAAGGGCACCCAGATCCGGATCCAGGTGGCGGTGCGGCCCGCCGACGACGACCACCGCCGCCGGCTCACCTACAGCACCAGGACCCGGATCAGCATCGTGGAGATCCGGACGGTGGGCTGAGCGCCGCGCCCGCCCGTCACCGCGTCGCCGCGGTGGCGGGCGGCGGCGCGGACCAGCCGACCGGGCGCCGCCAGTCGCCGAGCCGCCGGGGCAGCGGCAGGTCGTCCCAGGGCACCCGGTGCAGCAGGCGGTCCAGCAGCAGGCCGAGCAGCAGCCCGGCGATCGAGTCGGTCAGCCAGTGCCAGCCCAGGTAGACGGTGGTGCAGAAGACAACTGCCGGGGGCACCACCCGGACCACTGTGACCAGCCGGGGCGGCACGGTACGGCCGAGCGTGCGTACGAGCGGGGCCAGCAGCAGGGCCAGGACGCCGTACCAGACGATCGAGTTGGCGACGTGCCCGGACGGGTACGACTGCGCGAAACGCACCGGCAGGTCGTGCTGGAACAGCGGCAGCGTCTGCTCCGGCGACAGGAACGGCTCCTTGATCGAGGCGCTCGGCGCGGGCCGGGCCGTCCACACCTTCAGCGGGCCGATCGTGAAGAACGTGAGCACGAACCCGACCACCGGCGGCAGCAGCGGCCGTACCGAGCGCCGCCGCCACGCCAGCAGCACGCCCAGCCCGGCCGCGAGCAGCGTCAACGGGGTGCCCTGGCCGAGCAGGTTCAGCGTCATCGCCACCCAGCGGGCGGCGGTCGGACGGTTGTCGTCGGACCAGTCGGCCACCGCCCGGTCGAGGCCGAACAGGTGACCGGAGGCGAGCGCGACGGTCAGCGCCACCAGTGCCGCGAGCAGCAGCCCGTCGAACCACCACCCGGCCGGCCGGACCGGCCGCAGCCGCAGGCCACCGCGTACCCCCGAGGTCTGACGCACGCGACCACGCTACCGGCCGCCGACGGCGTCGCGGCGGCGCGGGCATCGGCGGCTGTGTGCCCAGCCACGAAGGGGAGCGCGGCGCGGGGGTCAGCGGTCACACTGGTTGCCGTGCGGATCACCTCGGCCCTCGTCGACCCGGCGCTGCTCGACCTCCCCTGGTCGACCCCGCTGGAGCAGTGGCCTGCCGAGCACCTGGTGGCGCTGCCCCAGGGCATCTCCCGGCACATCGTGCGGTTCGTCCGGCTCGGCGGGTACGTCTACGCGGTGAAGGAGACCGGCGAGCGGGTCGCCGAGCGCGAGTACGACCTGCTGCGGGCGCTGGAACGGATCGACTTCCCGTCGGTCGAGGCCATCGCGATCGTGGCCGACCGGCAGACCGACGACGGCGAGCCGCTGGACCCGGTGCTGATCACCCGGCACCTCCAGTTCTCGCTGCCCTACCGGGCGCTGTTCTCCAACACGCTGCGCCCGGAGACGATGAACCGGCTGCTGGACGCGCTGGCCGCGCTGATCGTGCGGATGCACCTGACCGGCTTCTTCTGGGGCGACTGCTCGCTGTCGAACACGCTGTTCCGGCGCGACGCGGGCGCGTTCGCCGCCTACCTGGTCGACGCCGAGACCGGGGCGCTGCACCCGTCGCTGTCGAACGGCCAGCGCGGCGAGGACCTGGAGATCGCCCGGGTCAACATCTTCGGCGAGGCGCTCGACCTCCAGGCCGCCGGCCTGCTGCACGAGTCGATCGACCCGGAGGTGGTCTGCGAGGAGGTCGTGCGGCGCTACGAGCGGCTCTGGCACGAGATCACCTACGAGCAGCAGGTCGAGCGCGCCGCCCGGCACGACATCGAGCGCCGCATCCGCCGGCTCAACGAGCTGGGCTTCGACGTGGCCGAGGTGGCGATGTCCACTGTCGACAACGGGCGCTACCTGGTGCGGCCGAAGGTGGTGGACGCCGGCTACCACACCCGGCGGCTGCTGCGCCTGACCGGCCTGGACGCGGAGGAGAACCAGGCCCGCAGGCTCCTCAACGACCTGGACGCCTACCGGCTGGAGAGCGACCTGACCGACGAGCAGCAGGCGGCGCACCGCTGGCTGACCGAGGTCTTCGAGCCGGTGGTCCGGGCCGTCCCCGCGCACCTGCGCAACAAGCTGGAGCCGCAGGAGCTGTTCGCCCAGATCATCGAGCACAAGTGGCTGCTCTCCGAGCAGGCCGGACGGGACGTCGGGATGCGCCGGGCGGTGCAGTCGTACCTGGCCGACGTGCTGGTGCACCGCCCGGACGAGCAGGCCGTGCTCGGCGTCGAGGTGCCCACCGTCTGACGGCCGGGCAGCTCACTCCACCCAGTCGCCGCCGCGCATCACCCGTACCACGTTCAGGTCGTCGTCCAGCTCCACCAGGTCGGCGCGCAGCCCCGCGCGCAGCGCGCCCACCCGGTCGCCCAGGCCGATCGCGCGGGCCGGGGTGGTGGCGACCATCCGGCAGGCGTCCGGCAGGCTCACGCCCGCGCCGACCGCGTGCCGCAGCGCCGCGTCCATGGTGAGCGTGCTGCCGGCGATCGCGCCGCCACGGCTGAGCCGGGCCACGCCGTCGGCCACCGTCACCGCCTGACCGCCCAGCTCGTACTCGCCGTCCGGCATCCCGGCGGCGGCCATCGCGTCGGTGATCAGCGCGGCCCGCTCCGGACCGGCCACCGAGGCGGCGAAGCCGAGCATCCCGTCGTGCAGGTGAACCCCGTCGGCGACCAGCTCGCACACCACGCTCGGGGCCTCCAGCAGCGCCACCACCGGACCGGGCTCGCGGTGGTGCACCGGGCGCATCCCGTTGAACAGGTGGGTGCCGACAGTCGCGCCGGCCGCCACCGCCGCCCGGGTCTGCTCCCAGGTGGCGTCGGTGTGCCCGACCGCCGCCACCACGCCGTGCGCCACCAGCAGCTCGATCGCCTTGGTGGCGCCGTCGCGCTCGGGGGCGATCGTGACCATGCGTACCGCGCCGCCACCCAGCTCGATCAGCTCGGTCAGCTCGGCGACCGACGGGTCACGCAGGAACTCCGGGTTCTGCGCGCCGCAGCGGTCGGCGGACAGGTACGGGCCCTCGAAGTGGACGCCGGCCAGCACGCCGGACTCCACCAGCGGGCGGTACGCGGCGGTGGCGTCGCGCATCAGCGCGAACGGGGAACTGACCAGGCTCGCCAGCAGCGTGGTGGTGCCGTGCCCGAGGTGGAACGCGGCGGCCTGCCGGGCCGACTCCGCGTCACCGGTGGTGAACGTGTGCCCGCCGCCGCCGTGGGTGTGCATGTCCACGAAGCCCGGCACGATCCAGTGGCCGTCGCGCGCCGACGGGTACTCGGCGACAGCTGTGATCCGCCCGTCCGCGATCTCCACGCAGCCCTGCCGGACGACGCCGGTCGGGGTCACCACCTTGCCGGTCACGCGCCGGGTCATCGACTCTCCTTCGCCAGGGTGTCCAGGGCCAGCAGGGCGGCGCCCAGGCAACCCGCCTCGTCCCCGAGGCCGGCCGCGACCAGGCGCGGCTCGCGGTGGAACGTCAGCCGCTCGCGCAACGCCCGCCGCAGCGGGTCGAACAGCAGGGGACCGGCCTGGGCCAGACCGCCGCCGAGCACCACCGTCGACACATCGTAGAGCGCCTGCCCGGTGGCGAGTCCATCGGCGAGGGCCTCGACCGCCTCCTGCCACACCTCCACGGCGAGCGGTTCCCCGGCCGCGGACCGGTCGGCCACCTGAGCGGCGGTGGTGGGTGCGCCGGACAGCTCGGCGTACCGGCGCCCGATCGCCGAGGCCGACGACACCGCCTCCAGGCAGCCGGTCCGCCCGCAGCCGCAGCGCGGGCCGCCGGGGCGTACCAGGATGTGGCCGATCTCCCCGGCGGCGCCGTGCGCGCCGGTGGCGGCCGACCCGTCGACCACGTGGGCGGCGGCGATGCCGGTGCCGATCGCGACGAACAGCACGTGGCCGGCGTCCCGCCCGGCGCCGAGCCGCGCCTCCGCCAGGCCGCCCGCCCGCACGTCGTGGCCGAGCGCCGCCGGCAGTCCCAGCCGCGTGCGTGCCAGCTCCCGCAGGGGTACGTCCCGGAAGCCCACATTCGCCGACCAGACCGCCACCCCGCGCGCCTCGTCGACCACTCCGGGTACGGCGATGCCGCAGGCCACCGGCGTGCGGCCGTCGGCGCGGGCCTTGCCGGCGAGCCCTTCGGCCACGTCGAGGATCGTGCCGGTCACCGCCTCCGGGCCGCGCTGCGCGCCGGTGGCGTGCCGTTCGGTGTGCACTGTCGTGCCGTCCGGCCGGACCAGGGCGCACTTCATCCCGGTGCCGCCCACGTCCAGCGCGACGACGACCTCGTCGCGGGCACTCACGCCAGGACCACGGACCGGGTCAGGTGACGCGGCGCGTCCGGGTCGAGGCCGCGGGTGGTGGCCAGCGCGACCGCGAACCGCTGGGCCAGGATCAGGTCGGCCATCGGGTCGACCGGGTTGCGGCCGGCCGACCAGCTCGTCAGCACCGTGCGCCAGCCGTGCGTGCGGCTGTGCACGAACGCGGCGCCGGTGGCGGCCACGTCCTCGGGCAGCCCGTCCGGGATCTCGCCCAACGCCCAGACCAGCCGGCCGGGCGCGGCCACCGAGATCGGGCCGTGCCGGTAGTCCATGGCCGGGTACGCCTCGGCCCAGAACGTGGCCGCCTCGCGGCACTTCAGCGCGGCCTCCTGGGCCAGCCCGACGGTCCAGCCGCGACCGAGGAAGGTGACCTGCTCGATGCCGGCCGGGTCGATCGGCAGCGGGGCGCGTACGGCGACCTCGGCGTCGGCGGCCAGGCGGCCCAGGTCCTCGCCGAGGTGGGCGCGCAGCAGCGCGAGCGCTGTGGTGGCGAAGCGGGTCTGCACCACCGCCCGCTCGTCGGCGAAGGGCAGCGCGACAGTGGCGTCGGCGAGCGCGACGGCGGCCGAGTCCGGGTCGCCGACCAGGACCGTGGTGGGGATCCGCCCGCGCAGCGCGGTGAGCAGGTCGAGGACCTCGGTGGTGGTGCCGGAGCGGGTGATCGCGATCAGCCGGTCGTAGTGGCGGCCGGCCGGGAACTCACTGGCCTGGAAGGCGTCGGTCTCGCCCTGTCCGGCGGCCTCGCGCAGCCCGGCGTACGCCATCGCCATGAACCACGACGTGCCGCAACCGACCACGGCGACCCGCTCGCCGGGGCGCGGCAGGTGCTCCGCGACGGTCGGGGCGAGTCGCGCCGCCTCCCGCCAGCAGTCGGGCTGGCTCGCGATCTCCGCGTGCACGTACGCCATGACAACTCCTCCCCAGGGGAGACCTTGCGCAATACGGCGCGATACGGCCGCCTTTCGCGCGTCATTCTGCGTGAAACCCTGTGGTCGTGGCAACCGTCTCCCAGTTCGCGCAGCGCAGGGTTTTGCGCGGACCCAGTTTCGCGCACTAGTGTGCACGCAACCGATCACCGTTCACGCACAGTCTGGGGAGGGCCCCGCGGTGGACCGCTACGCGCGCTGGAACGCGCTGCTGGAGATGCTGACCGACAGCGGCCGGGTCAGCGTCGAGGAGGCGGCCGGGCGGCTGGACGTCTCCCAGGCCACCATCCGGCGTGACTTCGACCAGCTCGCCCAGCAGCAGATGATCACACGGACCCGGGGTGGCGCGGTCGCCAACGGCGTCTCCTACGACCTGCCGCTGCGCTACAAGACCGCGAAGCACTCGGCCGAGAAGCAGCGGATCGGCGCGGCCGCCGCCGCGCTGGTGTCGCCGGGCACAGTGGTCGGACTGAACGGCGGCACCACGAGCACCGAGGTGGCCCGGGCGCTGGCGGTCCGTCCGGATCTCAACACCAGCGCCGAGGGCGCCCAGCTCACAGTGGTGACGAACGCGCTGAACATCGCCAACGAGCTGCTGGTGCGTTCGCGGATGAAGGTGGTGGTGGCCGGCGGCGTGGTCCGGCCCAAGTCGTTCGAGCTGGTCGGCCCGCTCGGCGGGGCGCTGCTGCGCGAGGTCACGCTCGACGTCGCGCTGCTCGGCGTGGACGCGATCGACCCGCAGCTCGGCGCCGCCGCGCACCACGAGGGCGAGGCGGCCATGAACAGCCTCATGGTGGCCCGGGCCAAGCGGGTCGTGGTGATAGCCGACTCCTCGAAGCTGGGCGGGCACGCGTTCGCGCGGATCTGCTCGGTGGACCGGGTGGAGACGCTGGTGACCGACTCGGGCGCGTCCCCGGAGGTGGTGGCGGCGTTCCGCGACGCGGGCGTGCACGTCGTCTGCGCCTGACCTCACCCGACACGCCGACACTGCATACCGGGTATTGCCATCGCGTGCATACCGCGTATGGTGTCGCTGACGCCTACTTATCGGGGGAGGTCAGCTGTGTCGGCTGTCCTGGAGATCGAAGGTCTCCGTAAGACGTACCGGAGCCGGAAGCGCGGGGTACGCCACGCGCTCGACGGCTTCGACATGCGAGTGGAAGCCGGCCAGGTGCACGGCTTCCTCGGTCCGAACGGTTCGGGCAAGACCACCACGCTGCGTACGCTGCTCGGCCTGATCAAGCCGAACGGCGGCCGGATGGCCATTCTCGGCCAGGAGCTGCCGCACGCGCTGCCTGCGGTCGCCGGCCAGGTCGGCGCCATCGTGGAGAGCCCGCAGTTCTTCCCGCACTTCACCGCGCGGGACACCCTGGGCCTGCTCGCCCAGGCCGGCGAGCTGCCCAAGCAGCGCGTCGACGAGGTGCTGGAGCTGGTCGGGCTGCGCGACCGGGCCGGCGAGCGGGTCAAGACCTACTCGCTCGGCATGAAGCAGCGCCTGGCGGTCGCCTCCGCGCTGCTCAAGAACCCCAAGCTGCTGATCCTCGACGAGCCGGCCAACGGCCTCGACCCGGGCGGCATCCGGGAGATGCGCGGGCTGATGCGGGAGCTGTCCGAGGCCGGGATGACAGTGGTGCTCTCCAGCCACATCCTCGGCGAGATCCAGCTCATCTGCGACTCGGTCACCATCATCTCGCTCGGCCGCCGGGTCGCGTTCGGGCCGGTCGAGGAGGTGCTCGCGGCCCATTCCCAGGGCTCCGTGCGGGTCCGCCTGGAGGCGGTCGGCGACCTGCCGCAGGCCGCCGACGCGCTCAGTCGTGCCGGGGTCCGCGTGGCCGCCGAGCCGGACCACCTGATGCTGTCCGGCGTGGACAAGCCGGCCACCGTCAGCCGGCTCCTCGCCGAGCAGGGCCTCTACGTCAGCGAGCTCACCCCGGTCGCTGTCGACCTGGAGAGCGTCTTCCTCGAACTGACCGCCACCGCGCCGGTTCCCGGCCAGCACCGTCAGGTCGATCAGTCCGCCAAGGTCGACCAGACCGGCACCGCAGGAGGTTGGGGCGCATGAGCCTGTTCGTCACCGAGCTGCGCCGGCTCGGCAAGCGCCGGGTCACCCGGCTGATGCTCGTGCTGCTGGTGCTCGGCCTGGCCACCGTCGCGACCGCGTTCAGCTTCTCCAGCGAGAAGCTCTCGCCCGTCGTGGTGGCCGAGGCCGAGGCCAAGGCGACCAACGACTACCAGTCCGCGCTGACGGAATGGAAGCGCACCATCGCGGAGTGCGAGGCGGCCCAGGCGCGCGGCGAGAAGACCGAGGAACGGTACGGCCCGAACTGCGGCAAGGACTACCAGCCGCAGCCCGACATGTTCGAGGCGAAGTGGTACCTGCCGTACCAGTTCGACTTCCGGGCCGAGTTCCCCCTGTTCATCGCCGTGTTCGCCGCCTCCGTGGCGCTGTTCGGCTTCATCGTCGGCGCCTCCTTCGTGGGCGCCGAGTGGAACACCGGCGGGATGATGAACCTGCTGCTCTGGCGGCCGAAACGGCTCACCGTGCTGGGCACCAAGCTGGCCGCCCTGCTCACCACAGTGTTCGGCCTGACGGTGGTGCTCGGCGCCCTGTGGACGGCGGCGTTCTGGCTGATCGCCAGCCAGCGCGGCAGCACCGCGAAGATGACCTCCGGAGTGTGGCAGTCGATCGGGCTGGACGGGCTGCGGGCGCTGGGGATGACGCTGCTCGTGGCGGCGGTCGGGTTCGCGCTGGCCTCGCTCGGCCGGCACACGGCGATGGCGCTGGGCGCGGCGGTGGGCATCTTCGCGGTGAGCGAGATCGGCATCCGGATCGCGGTGGCGGTGCTCGGGGTCCAGTTCGGGGACCGGTACGTGCTGTCCACGTACGCCCAGTCGTGGTTCCTGAAGCAGGCGGAGCTGTTCGACTACGACACCTGCCAGTTCTCCCAGGGCTCCTGCGAGCCGGCGACGTACCTGGTCACCTGGCAGCAGTCGGCGGTGGTGTTCGGCGTGGCGCTGGTGGGCGCGCTCGTGGCCGCGTTCTGGACGATGCGGCGGCGGGACATCGCCTGACCTGGTCCGCGCCGCCGGCTCCCCCCGGCGGCGCGGACCCGCGTCCGATGCGGCAGGGGGCGGCCCTGGTTACGCTGGGGCTCCCCCGGCCGGCGCGTTCCGCGTGCCGGTCACCCGCCGTCGGAGAGGAGCGCCATGTCCGCCGACGCACCGCAGCGGGCCGCCGTCGACCGGTCCGGCCCGGCAGCGGGTACGCGCCACGCGGGCGGGACCGTTCCGCCGCCGCGCACCGCTCCTCCCGTCGAGTCCACGGCACCGCCGGAGCCGGACGCGCCGTCGGAGTCCGCGCGACCGGCCGAGCCCGGGTCGTCGCCCGTCGAGTCCGCCGCGCCGGTCGAGCCGGATGCGGCAGACGCGACCGACGCGGTCGCCACGCCGACCGGCCTCACCGAGCGGGAGCAGCGGATCCTCGCCTTCGAGGCGCAGTGGTGGAAGCACGCCGGCGCCAAGGAACAAGCCATCCGGGACACGTTCGGGCTCTCCGCGACCCGCTACTACCAGCTGCTGAACGCCCTGCTCGACCAGCCGGCCGCGCTCGCCGCCGAGCCGGTGCTGGTCGGCCGGCTGCGCCGGCTGCGGTCGTCGCGCGCCCGTAACCGGCGACGCTGACCGGGCTCACTTCTCGTATGTGCGCAGCCCGTTGCCGATGGCGAAGAACGTCGGCGCCCACTCGCCGATGAAGATGCCCCAGCGGTCCGCCCGCGCCACCCCGGCGCGCTCCATGTGCTTGGAGAGGAACCAGCTCGTGACCGAGAGGCCGATGCTGACGAATCCGGCGAGGTAGGCGTGCTCCGCCCGGATGCCACCCTCGTGCAGCCGCTCCAACATCTCGTACCCCCTGTCACCGCCACCGACCCGTCGCGTTCGACGCTACCGAAGGTACGGCGTCGATGACGCACAGTTGCCACGATCGGGTCGGCGGCGGATGACCGGGCGCGGTCCGGGTAGGCGGCCGGCGACGACGGACGGAGGGCGACGATGGGGGCACCAGACCGGCGGTACGCGATCGGCGGCGGACCGGCCCGCCCGGCCGGGGAGGCACCGGTGATGCGTGTGCGTTCCGCCTCCGACCCGGCGCCGGGCCGCGCGGAGAACGAGGACGTGGTCTTCCGGTTCGGCCCGCTCGTCGGCGTCCTCGACGGGGCCACGGTGCCCGAGGGCTTCGACACCGGCTGCGTACACGGTCCCGCCTGGTTCGTCCGGCACCTGGCCGCCCGGATCGGCCTGGCGATCGCGGCCCGCCCCGCCGCCACGCTGGTGAGCAGCCTCGCGGCGGCGATCCTCGCGGTACGGGCCGACCACGGCGACGCGTGCGACCTCGACCATCCCGGCACCCCGTCGTCCACCGTCTGCCTGCTGAGGGAAAGCGGCGACCGGGTCGACTACCTGGTGCTCTGCGACAGCCCGTTGGTGCTCGACACCGACCGCGGGATCGAGGTGGTCACCGACGACCGGCTGGCGGCCGCGGTGACGGACCTGCGCCGTACCGCGGCCGCGCTGCCCGACGGCGAGACCGATCCGGCGACCCGGTTCCGGCGCGCGACGACAGTGCAGCGGACCCGGATGAACCGCACCCACGGCTACTGGGCGGCGGCGACCGACCCGGACGCGGCGTACCACGCGCTGACCGGGACGCTTCCGCTGCGCGGGCCGGGGGCGCTGCGCCGGGCCGCGCTGCTCAGCGACGGCGTGTCCTGCGTGGTCGACCAGTTCGGCCTCCTCGACTGGGCCGGGCTGCTGGAGGTGCTCACCCGGGAGGGCCCGGAAGGGCTGATCGACCGGGTCCGCGCGGCCGAGCGGGAGCACCCGGACCGGTTGCGACGGCACAAGCGCACCGACGACGCCTCGGCCGTGCTCTGCGAGTTCGATCCCCGCCCGTGACCACGCTCACCCCGGAACGACCGGTCGGATGACAACGCAGCGTGAGGTGGGAACACCCCGGGGGTACGACCGGACGAGGCGTTCGGCCATAGCGGCAATCCCTCTCCAAAGCGGTGGACGACTCGGACAGCGGGCGGCAGACTTCGCGACGTGACGGGTGCGGTACGGCTGGAGCCGGTGGACGAACGGAACCTGGAACCGTTGCTCTCCGTAGCGGCGGCTGAGGCGGAACCGGAGGACGTCATGCCTCCGGTGGACGCCCCGGCGGGCTGGTCGCTGGCCCGCCGCGACGCGTTCCGCGAGTTCCACCGCGCCAGCCTCGGCGGACTGAACGGCCCCACCGGCACGGTCATGTACGCGATCGTCTCCGGTGGCGAGGTGGTCGGCATGGTGCGGATGACGCGCCGGGACGAGCCGGGAACCGTGGAGACCGGCATGTGGCTCGGCCGGTCGGCGCGCGGCCGGGGCCTGGGCGTCGCCGCGCTGCGCCAGTTGCTGCACGCCGCCGCCGCGGCCGGGATGCACACAGTGGTAGCGGACACCACGCCGGACAACGCGGGTGCGATCTCGGTGCTGCGTAAGTGCGGCGCGGAACTGCGCGAGGAAGACGGGAAACTCCGCGCTCGGATGTCCCTGGACTCCGCCCTGCCGATCCGCTGAATCCCCGCAACCGGTCCTCCCGTCCGGCACCGCCTCGGTGGGCGGTCCCGCGCTCGTGCGGAGACGTTTCTCCGACGGGCTGACGGGTAGCCCGCGTCCGGGCCCGCGACTTCCCGGGGAGCGCGAAGGAGAGCGGATGAGAAGCGGAGCACGGGTGGCGTTCGCCGTCGGGTTCGGCTACCTGCTGGGTCGCCGGAAGAAGATGCGTACCGCGTTGACGCTCGCCGCGGCGGTCGCCGCCGGGCGGGCCAGCCGGCACCCCGGGGGCCTGAAGCAGCTCGGCGCGGACCTGATGGCCGCGAGCCCGCAGTTGCGCAACCTCGGTGGGCTGGGCCCGCCGCTGGTGGCCGCCGGGCGGGCGGCCGCGACCGCCGCCGCCGGCAACGGCATCGACGCCATCGGCGGACGGCTGCGCGGGGGCGCCGACGCGTTGCGCCGCAGGACCGGCACCGCCCGCCCGGCCGCCGAGCGTTCCGCGCCGGGGAAGGAGCGCTCCGCGCCCGATGAGGAGCCGGAGCTTAACGACCAGCCGGACGAGCCGGTGCCGGCCCCTGCCGAACGGGGGCGGTGAGCCGTGGCGACGAGCAGCCGGGCCCGCGACCAGATCGGCGGCGAGCTGCGCAACCTCGCCGCCGCACTCGGTGAGCGGGCCGTGCAGGTGGTCACCGACCGGATCACCGACGCCACCGGGCGGCTGAGCGAGTACGCGAAGCGCGACGGCGATCCGGGCCTGGTGGCCGCCGCCACCGGGGCGCACCGGCTCGCCGAGGGCGCCTCCCCGGTCAAGGCGATGTTCCAGGCCGGCCTGGCCGGCGGTAGGGAGAAGCTGATGGCGGCGCTCGGCGTGCGCAGGGGAGGCCGGGAGGGCGGCCGTACGCCAGGGGTCACGAACATCGTCGAGGCGATCGAGGTCGGCGTGCCGGTCCGGGTCGCGTACGACCAGTGGACGACGTTCGGCGACTTCCCGGGCTTCATGCGGAAGGTCGAGCGGGCCGACTGCGACGCCGACGAGAAGATGACCTGGACGGCGCGGATGCTCTGGTCGCGCCGGAGCTGGCAGTCCACGATCGTCCGGCAGGTCCCGGACCGGCTCGTCCACTGGCGGTCCACAGGCGAGAAGGGCTCCGTCGACGGCACCGTCAGCTTCCACGAGGTCGCCCCGGAGCTGACCCGGATCCTGGTCGTGCTGGAGTACCACCCGCGCGGCCTCGTCGAGCACACCGCCAACCTGTGGCGGGCCCAGGGCCGCCGGGTCCGGCTGGAGCTGAGGCACTTCGTCCGGCACGTGATGACCCGGACCGTGCTCGACCCGGACGCGGTCGAGGGCTGGCGCGGCGAGATCGAGGACTCCCGGGTGGTCAGGGACCACGCGACCGCGCTCCGGGAGGAGCGGGGTGACGCCGGGCCCGCGGACGACGAGTACGCCGCCTACGACGAGGGCAACGACTTCGGCGACGACGAGTACGCCGGCCAGCCGGTCCGGTCGGCGGCGGAGCGTTCCCGCGACCGGCCGGTACGCGGGCGCCGGGAACCCGGGCGCCGCCGCCGTGTCCCGGAACCGCCCCGCCGCCCGGCCGCGCGCCGCCGCCCGGCCGCGCGCCGCCGCGGCGAGGGCTGACCGGCCGCGCGCCGTCGCGCTGAGAGCTGACCGGCCGCCCGGGGAGCCGGCCGGTCGCTACCGGCCGGTGGCGTACGACTCCAGGTGTGCGAGCTGCACCGGGTCCAGGGAGGGCCGGACGCGGGTCCGGGCCGCCTCGACGTGCGCGGCGGTCACGGTGCTCGCGTTCAACGACTCCCGCATGGCGGCGAGCGCCGCCTCCCGGATCAGCGCGGCGCAGTCGGCGGCGGAGAAGCCGTCCAGCTCGGCGCCGAGCGCGTCGAGGTCCACGTCCGGCGCGAGCGGGACGTCCCGGGCGGACGCGCGGAGGATCTCCGTACGGGCCGGACCGTCCGGCGGGGGCACGTAGACCAGCCGTTCCAGCCGGCCCGGACGCAGCAACGCCGGGTCGACCAGCTCAGGGCGGTTGGTCGCGCCGACCACCACCACGTTGCGCAGCGCCTCCACCCCGTCCAGTTCGGTCAGCAGCGCCGCCACCACCCGGTCGGTCGTACCGCCGTCGGTGGCCTGCCCGCGTACCGGGGCCAGCGCGTCCACCTCGTCCAGGAACACCAGCGTGGGCGCGGCCTGGCGAGCACGGCGGAACAGCTCCCGGACCGCCCGCTCGCTCTCACCCACCCACTTCGAGAGCAGCTCCGCGCCCTTGACCGACAGCACGTTCGCCCGTCCGGAGCCGGCCAGCGCGGTCACCAGGTAGGTCTTGCCGCAGCCGGGCGGACCGTAGAGCAGCACCCCGCGCGGCGGCGTCACGCCCAGCCGGGCGAACGTGTCCGGATAGGTGAGCGGCCACAGCACCGACTCGGTGAGCGTCTGCTTGACCTCGTGCAGCCCGCCCACGTCGTCGAGCGTCACCGACGCCAGCTCCAGCGTGGACGCGGACATCGTGGTCGGCCGGACCACCTCCAGCGCGGCGGTGAAGTCGGCCATCGCCACGCTCGGGGTCTCCGCCGTCTTCTGGCGCAGCGCCGCGCGTACCCCGGCCTCGCGGACCAGCGCCGCCAGGTCCGCCGCGACGAACCCGGGGGTACGGCCGGCCACCTCGTCCAGCCGGACGTCACCGGCGAGCGGCACCTCGCGGGTCAGCACCGTCAACTGCTCGCGGCGCAGCGCCGCGTCGGGCAGCGGCACGGTGATCCGCAGCGCGAGCAGGTCCGGGCCGCGCAGCGCCGGGTCCACCGCCTCGGGGCGTCCGGTCGTGCACACCACAGCCCCGCCGGCCCGCAGCGTCTCGGCCACCACCTGCCGGAACACGGTGGCCAGCGGACCCGGCTCGTCGGCCGGGGCGATCGCCTCCACATCGGTGACAAGCAGCACGGCGGTGCCACCGGCGCGTACCGCCGAGGCCGCCTCGCGCAGCCGGCCGGCCGCCGCGTCGTCGGTGAGCGCGGCCAGCTCCGGCGCCCAGAGCGGCCGGACGCCCGCGCCGACCTTGGCGGCGACGGCGCGCACCAGCGCGGACTTGCCGGACCCGGCCGGGCCCTCCACCAGCACACCGAGCGAGACGGTGGTGCCGAGCCGGCCCAGCACCTCGCGGTGGTGGAAGCCCAGGTCCAGCAGTTCGGTCAGCTCCTCGGCCTGGGCGCGCAGGCCGGGCAGCTCGTCCACGTCGGGCGCGTCCTCCGGGCCGAGCAGGTCCCTGTCGGGTTCCGTCCCGGGCGGCGTGGCGGGGGCGGAGACGCGTGCGGTGGAGGCCGAGGACGCCGGGCCGGAGCCGCGGGTGGCGGGGCCGTGTTCCCAGCCCACTACCGTGTCCATGGTGACGAGCGCGCCGACCGCCGGTTCGGCCGACACGACGGTGAGCAGCGTGCTGGTCCAGGCGTACCCGACGGAACTGGCGAGACTGCGCCGCGCGGCCTCGATCAGGCCGCGCACGGCGGCGTCCGGGAGCACGTCCTGCGGCAGCAGCGAGACGTCGTCCCCGGCGGTGACCACCTTGCCCAGCAGCGCGAGCCGCAGCATCTCCGGCGGGACCGCGGCGACCACGGCGGGCGGGCCGGACAGGGTGAGCCGGCGTGCCGGGGCCGCCGGTAGCGGGCTCACCGTGACCTGACCGCCGGCTCGCAGGCCGAGGTTGCCCAGCAGCAGGTCGTCGGCGTGCAACAGGGCGCCGCTGGTGCTCGCCTCGGCGGCGGCCGCGATCCCGGCGGTGACCCGGCGGCCGGTCAGGCGTACCGGGTCGCCGGGCCGCAGCGCCAGCGCGGTGAGCACCTCGGGGTGCAGGCGCACCACACCGCGGCGGGCGTCCAGCGCGGCCGGCCGCAGCGTCGCGGTCAGGATCAGGTCGGGTTCGGCCACCCGCCGACAGTAGCCGCCCGGATCATCAGGTGCCCGGTCAGCGCGGGCCCGGGTCGTCCAGCAGCGAGGGGTCGCGCCGGATCATCTCGGCCAGCCGGGCCGCCGGGTCGGACTCCAGCGGGTCGTGGCCGGGTGCCGGCACCGTCTTCACCGACATGGGCCATGCCGGTGGCGGCGCGGGCGGCGCCGCCGGGCCCACTGTCACCGCGGTGCCGGACCAGGAGACCCGCAGCGGGTACGCCTGCTCACCCAGCTCCACGCGTAGCGTCACGGCCAGTCCGGGGTGCTCGGCCACCACCCGGCGGACCGCCTCGGCGACCTCCTCGACCGGGTCACGCCGTACCGGAGCGTCGCCGCCGCGCAGCCGGTACGCGCCGTGCCCCGCCCGCCCGTCGCCCGGCTCGTCCGCCGGCTCCGCCGGCTCGTCCCGCTCGGGCGTACCGGCGGGCTGCCCGGCCATCGGCCCCCGGCGGCGCAGCGCCTCCTCGCGCCGGGCCATCCGGGCCAGTGTCTCGTCCAGATCACCTCTCATGGCGTCCACCCCTTCGCCAGACAACGGATCGAAACGACTGCCGGTTCTCAGCCTGCCCGGGATCGGGTCGCCCGGTCCAGCGCGCGGTCCAGGACGACGAGCAGGGCGTCCCGTACCGAGAGGCGGTCCCGGGCGTCGAACTGCACGAGCGGCACGTGCTCACCGATCGCCAGCGCCCAGCGGATCGACGGCAGGTCCAGGGCCAGCCGGCCGTCGAAGGCGTTGACGCCCACCGCGAACGGCAGCCCGGACCGCTCGAAGAAGTCGATCGCGGGGTAGCAGTCGTCGAGCCGGGCGCTGTCCACCACCACGAGCGCGCCGAGCGCGCCCCGGGCCAGGTCGTCCCACATGAAGCCGAAGCGCGCCTGGCCGGGCGTACCGAAGAGGTAGAGCTTCAGGCTGCGGTCGATCGTCACGCAGCCGAAGTCCATGGCTACGGTGGTGGTGGTCTTCCCGGCGACCCCGCCGGGGTCGTCGATGCCGATGCCGGCGGTGGTCATCTCCGCCTCGGTGGTCAGCGGCGCGATCTCGGAGATCGCGCCGACTGTGGTGGTCTTGCCGACCCCGAAGCCGCCGGCGATGAGGATCTTCACCGGGATCGGCGGCCGGGGCGTCGGCACCCGGCTGACGATCGGGGCCGGTTCGGCCGGCGGCACACCCGGCGGCAGGTACGGCAGCGGCGGGGTGGGCGGGGGTGGTGTGGCCCGGCCGATCAGCGGCGCCGGGCCGCCGTAGCGGCTCGGCGCGCTGTTGGCGGCCGGCCCGCCCGTGGCGGCCGCCGGCCATTCAGGAGATCGCACGAAGTCCATCAATCACTCGCAGGATGATGTCGGGATCGAGGGCGTCGTCGACGTCCGCGACGTGCACGTCGAGATGGCCGGCGGCGCGCAGGTCGCCGACCAGCACCCGGGTCACCCCGAAGTGCATCCGGGTCCGGGCGGAGATCTCGGCCACCGAGACGGGCTCGGCGCAGATCGCGACGATCGCCGCGAGTTCCGGGGCCAACCGGGCGGTCACGGCCCACGAGGTGCTGCCCGGGTGAGCGGTGACCTGGGTCTCCAGCCCGATCGCCGGGTCGCCGTCCACCCGTCCGGAGGTCAGCACGAAGGGGCGTGGGCCGGTCGGCTCCCCGTCGACCGCGTCCGGCTCCGGTGCCGGAGCGGACGCGTTCAGGAAAGGGCGGATCCGGATGCCGGGTTCCGGCTCCGGGTCCGCGCCGGCGGCCCCCGGGATCATTGCTGTACGGCGTTCTTCAGCTCGGCGATCAGGCGGGGACTCAGCGCGCCGCCGGCCCGGCCGGCGAACAGCGTCATCTCGTACGCCACGGTGCCCAGGTTGGCCGTGCGGTCGGCGACGACGCCGAGGACCGAGCCGCTGCTGATCGCGCTGATGAGCAGGTATCCCTCGGCCATGTCGACGATCACCCGGTTGAGCGCGCCGAGCGCGTACCAGCTGGCGGCACCCCCGGCGAGGCTGGTCATGCCGGAGACGACGGCGGCGAGCCGTTCCGCGTTGGACCGGTCCTTGATCGCGGACATGGCCATCAGCAGCCCGTCCGAGGAGACCGCGATCGCCTCCATCACCCCGGCGGTGCTGGAGGTGAACGAGTCGAGCAGCCAGTTGAAGGTGCGTGCCTCGGGACTGAGGTCGCCGGTGGCGGTGCTCTGTTCGACGTTCTCGTGGAGGAAGGGGCTGGTCACCGTGATGGGTCCTCTTCGTAGCGGCGGTCGGTACTGACTTCGCGCAGAGCACGGGCGACGCCCGCCTCGAACTCGCTGATCCGGTTGCGGACCTCGACGGGATCGCCGGGGTCGGAGCTGGTGGGGGGCACGGACTGCGTCGGAGCGACGGACAGGTTCGCGCCGGGCACCCGCCGGCTGAGCCGGGGACGTTCCGCCACCGGGGGTGTGCCGCCGACGTCGCCCTGGGCCCGCCGTACCCCGTCCTCGAACTCCTCGACCAGGGCCCGGACGCTCGACGGATCCGCCGGCACGCCGATCAGCGGACCGCCGGTGGCCGGACCGGCCGGCGCGGCCGGCGGGGCGGCCGGCAGGTTCGCGCCGGGTACCCGCTGCCGGATCGGCGACCGGGTGCCGGGCGGGCCGACCGGGTTCGGCCCGGTCGGCGCCGGCATGGCCGACGGTGACCCGGCCGGTGCCGGCGGGCGGGCACCACCCGGCGGCGGCGCGGGTGCCGGCCGGTGCTGCGGTGCGAGCCCGGGACGGTGCTGCGGTGCGAGCGCCGGGGCCGCGGCCGGGCCCGCCGCCGGCGTTTGCGCCGGACGGTGCGGCGGCACGAGCGCCGGGCCGGTGGGCGGCGGCACCAGGGCCGGGCCGGTGGGCGGCGGTGCGAGCGTCGGCCCGGCGGACGGTGCCAGGGCCGGGCGGGCGGGCTGCGGGGTCCGGGTCGGGCCGGTCGCCGGCCCGGCGGCCGGGGGAGCGGCCGGGAGGAACGTGCCGCAGGGGGTGCGCGGGCAGGAGACCTCCAGCACCAGGTCCGGCCCGATCCGCCACCGCTCGCCGAGGAGCGCG